>NZ_JCAKMY010000017.1:0-85964 GCF_059515845.1 Acinetobacter sp. CY79 | reverse complement strand
AATTAAATAAAAATGAATTATTATATATTTATTATAAGTAAATTTGATAAGAGAGGCATTCTTTTGAAGATAATCATCGAATTTATTTGCTATTTTTCCATGAGCTATTTTTTGTGATTTCAGCAATTTAATTAACCCGAATCCTGCTTAAGAAAATGAGATCATTCATCTTGAGACTTATCCATCATTTTGAGCATAAAAAAGTCTATGCTTTGGTCTGATAACACTAAAAACTAATCATAAAATTAAATTTAGCTTATGATTTTAAAGAAAAATCCTTATCCGCGATTCGGGTTAATTAAGTTTAATATCGGGTTTTCTTTAAAGAGCTGTGTGAGATATGACAAGCATGTCATTCAAATCAAATGGTCTGACGGAACGATTTAAATTACATGTGTTTTTCCAATACAGCCAGAAGCAAGTTGATGAATAAGCGATGCTGAAAAAAATGAGAAAAAGAGCTTAGAGTTGATCTACATTGAATAACTGATTTGAAGGTGCGATCTTTTTTACAATGTAATGCGATTTTTTATATCGAATGAGGAGGACTTGAGATTGAATTTCAATTTCACCAAATTCCGGCTCCACTTGCACATAATGAAGCTGTCCGAATTCATCACGCACACGTGCTTGTGCAGAAAACCCTGGACGAGCATTCCCACCAGATACCGTGGCTAAACGACCTAGCAGAATCGTTTTGGTTTGTTGGAATTTGGGGCGTATGACTTGATCCAAGCAATGGATCATAAAAACAGTGAAGAAAATTGCGATGATTAAGGCAGGAATAATAGCGTAAAACCAGGGCATTAACATATTTTGATATGCAAAGCTGGTCAGTTGTAGCATGTACCCGGCAAAACTAAAATTGATCAGTAAAAATACGAATATCAGTACTTTAGAGAATTTGACTTGAACAATTGGTGAGTTAGACAGCCATTGAGGCGCAACCTTTTTAAGGAAAGTACTCGGTCTTAAGCCAATATAATAGCCTAACGTTTCAGCCATGCTGAGCAGAATAAGCATAACAACACTTAAATGAAAGGGCATCAAGTCATATGCAAAAATCAGTTCAAACATGGCTGAAGTCCCGAGTTAATCTTCTAAGTAAATTCCACCATCAGAGTGAACTTTAATATTCACCTTTTCAAGACTATCGCCTTGGCATGGGCCAGAAATACACAAGCCTGTCTCCACGTCAAATAATGCACCATGTGTCGAGCATTGAATGAATTCTTGATCTTGGTCAAGGAATTGATTTTCCAAAAACTCAAGCTCAACTTGAAGGTGAGGACAGACGTTCTGATAAGCGTAAAAAGATCCATCACGTTGCGTGATAAAAATGGTATCGCCATCTTCAGTTTCAAAAGACCGAGCTTCTCGTTCTGGAATTTCTTCCATCATGCAGATTTTATTCATTATGCGATTTCCGTTTGGAACTCATTTAATAATTTTGCGTAATCGTTAACATTAAGGCGTGGGCCAAATTGAGAGACCACTTGACTCGAAATTAAGATAGCCAATTCAGTCGCTACTTGTAAATCTTTACCTGCATTTAATGCATATAAGAAAGCACCTGAAAATGCATCACCCGCACCATTGGTATCGACAGCAGTCACTTGACGTCCAGCCACTTGAATGCTTTGATTCGAAGATGAAACCAATGCACCGTTTGAGCCTAGTGTAATGACAACGGACTGACTTAATGTTTTTAATTGAGCGAGTGCCGCATCGATTGTTTCAGTCTGCGTGTACATCAAAGCTTCTTGCTCATTACAGAACAATAGATCGACGCCATCAGCAATCAAATCATCTAAGCCTACACGTGCATATTGCACCATGGCTGGATCTGACAACGTGAGTGCAATTTTTACACCATTCTCTCTTGCAATTTGACGAGCTTGTTTAACCGCAGCTCGTGCAGTATCACTGGTAGATAGATAGCCTTCGATATATAACCATTTTGCTGTTTTTAAAGGTTCAAAATCAATTTGTTGATCCGATAATTCAGCTGTAATTCCCAAGTAAGTATGCATAGTGCGTTCTGAGTCATCACTGACCAGTACCATACATGTACCAGTTACACCTTCACTGATTGATTTATCAGAAGTTTGGATGCCTGCGTCGTTTAAGCCTGTTAAATAAATTTGACCTAAGTCGTCATTACCCACACGGCAACCGTAGAATGCTTTTCCGCCTAGAGCACTAAAGGCAACAGTAGTATTGGCAGCAGAACCACCAGCAGCTTGACCTTTGTAGACTTGAGTTTTTTGCAGATTTTCAAAGAGTTGAGCTTGTTTTTCGCCATCTGTGAGTTGCATGGTGCCTTTTTGCAAATTTTGTTGAATTAAAAAGTCGTCTGATACTTTAAATTCTTGGTCAATGAGTGCGTTACCAATTGCAAAAAGATCAACAGTAGCCATGTTATCAATCACATAAAATTAAAAAGAGAAAGTTTACACCAATACTCAGATTAACTATAGTTTAGTGAATAAAATTCAAGTTTTATGACGCATATTGGTATATAAATAACGGAAAGGATTTTGCGATAAGATTTATGAAGATTGAAATTAAAGAAGTAGAGACATTACCAAAAGCAATTTCTGAATTGGCAAAACAATCAGACAAAGAAGGGTTTAGTTTTGTACATCGTTTAATTGAAGAGTTTGACAATGGTGTTAATCGCTTCGATCAGACAGGTGAATTTTTTTTAGTGGCATACGATGGCGAAAAACTGATTGCCTGTGGTGGTTTAAATCAACAGCGTAGTGAAGATGAAAACCAAAGTAAAATAGGTCGTGTACGTCGTTTCTATGTCCTCCCTAAATATAGACAACATGGCGTCGGAAAGATGCTTTTGCAATATTTAGAGAAAAAAGCAATTCAAAACTTCTCAGCACTTTGTCTTCAAACAGACACCAAGTCGGCATCGAATTTTTATCAAAAAATGAATTATGTCTATGTACAGAATCATTCAAATTATAATTATTTTAAATATTTGATTTAGTTTCTGGCACGAATATTAAAGCTCAATACCTTTGAGCTTTAATCATGATTTAAGTTTGATTGAATAATTTAAGAACAGACCATTTGGAGTCTGTTCAATGAAAATATTGGAGCAATCATTCACCCATCAGCAGATCCGCCATTAGGCGCTGTCTAAAGTCTCACAATCCACTTTGATCTTTTGGATCACAAAAATATGTGCAACCACTTTAAGTGGAACAGTGGGTGATGCTTTATCCATGTCTATGACCAAGAAAACTGGTTGAATACATTCACTTCGCTGATTTTTTTCATTTTGCTTTATTTTCAAATTTCCAGCAAGTCTTATAAACCTTGCCTGTATTGGTTCAAGATTATTGTCGACACAACTATAGATAAGAAGACTTTCGCTGATTTGTTGGATCGGTCACTTAGGCTCGGCTATATCGGTGGGACAACCATATTATTCAGTTTGCTATTGGCTTTATTACTCACTTGTTGAAAAGCTGAGGGGAGCATGTCTCCACGATCTTAATCTTACTGATCGAAATAGCCTAAGCAAATAAATTCTTGTTTAAAAATATCAAAAACAATCACCTTAGAATTAACCAACTAAAATAGTATGATTAAATTTGTATAAGCACACGATAAACAGATGAATTGTACCTCAGAGTCGGTATAATACTTTTATGTCACAAAACTTACATTTAGGAGCTCACATGACAGTAGATGTCACTGAAACCATTTCTCAAACAATTCACCCTGCGTTTCAGTTGGTACGTCAACACCATGTAGCCGCACTTGATATTTTGGTTACCGAATATCGCCATAAAGTTACCAATGCTGTTCATTTTCACTTAGCATCAGAACATGATGAAAACGTATTTTTGGTTGCCTTCCGTACACAACCGATGGATTCAAAAGGTGAGGCGCATATTTTAGAACACACAGCACTCTGTGGTTCTGAAAAATTCCCTGTGCGTGATCCATTTTTCTTGATGATCCGTCGTTCATTAAATACATTCATGAATGCATTTACTGCTGCAGATTGGACGGCGTATCCATTTGCAACTCAGAATAAAAAAGATTTTCAAAATTTACTGTCTGTTTATTTAGATGCGGCTTTTGCTGCCAATTTGAATCCACTTGATTTTGCTCAAGAAGGGATTCGTATTGAGCTTGAAAATGGTGAGCCTGTTTATAAAGGGGTTGTTTTCAATGAAATGAAAGGTGCGATGAGTTCACCTTCAGATCAGTTGTACCATCAATTAGCACATCATTTGTTCCCAAAGACCACCTATCACTACAACTCAGGTGGTGATCCAAAAGATATCCCAGATCTAACGTATCAGGAATTAGTTGATTTCTATAAGTCACATTACCATCCAAGCAATGCGATTTTCATGACTTTTGGTAATCAGTCTGCTTATGAACTCCAAGAGCAATTCGAAACTTTAGCGTTGTCTAAGTTTGAAAAAGGTCAAACCATTCATTCGATTCATGAGCAGCGTTTAGAAGCACCGATTGCTGTCACTGAAACGTATGCAGTAGATGCTGAAGATTTAAAAGATAAGACGTATCATATCTTGTCATGGTTATTACCAGAGTCTAGTGATACAAAACTTCGCCTAGGTTTACGTTTGGCTGAAGGGATTTTGCTCGAAGATTCCGCATCGCCACTTCGTCATTATTTAGAAACCTGTGGGTATGCACAATCTACTGGTCCAATCATGGGCTTAGATGATTCTAACTTTGAAATGACGTTCTACTGTGGAATTCAAGGTTCAAACGCTGAACATGCTGAAACTTTTAAAAACGGCGTGATGAACATTCTTGAAGAGGTTGCTTCAAAACCTGTTGATCCTGCAATGATCGATGCGATTCTTCATCAAATAGAATTACATCAACGTGAGATTGGTGGTGATGGTACACCTTATGGTTTAAGCCTGATCTTAAATGGTTTAGGTAGTGCAATTCACCATAATGACCCGATTGAAGTTTGGGATGTTGATGCGACCATTGAACAAGTCAAAGAAGAACTCAAAGATCCAATGTGGATCTCAAACTTAATCAAAACCCATTTGATTGATAATCCGCATCGCGTGCAAATGACCCTGATTCCAGATGCAACTAAATCTGCAAAAGAAGCGGAAGCTGAAAAAGCACGTTTAGCTGCGATTGGCGCTCAACTGACTGAAGAAGATAAAGCTGAAATCATTCGTCAAACAGATGCCTTAAATGAACGTCAAGCTACACCTGACAATTTAGACCTGTTACCTAAAGTAGGTTTAGAAGATATTCCTGCGGAATTGGCGATTGTACAAGGTCAGTTACGTGAAATTATCAGCAATAACCTCGATACACCATTGAATTTATATCATGCAGGAACCAATGGTATTTACTACCAACAAGTACTGATTAAAATTCCTGAAGATGTGCTTCATTCACCGTATTTTAATTTACTGTCTATTTTGATGGGTGAGGTTGGTGCAGGCGAATACGGTTACTTAGAATTACAACAATTACAAACCGCTGTGAGTGGTGGTTTAGGTATGGGTGCATCTTTACGTAGTAAAGTGGACGATAAAGGTAAAATTAGCGGTTGGTTAACGCTGACAACGAAATCTTTGACAGATAAACTGGATACCATTCAATTGTTAAAATTGGCATTTGAACAATTACGTTTTGACGAAAAAGATCGAATTATTGAATTGTTACAACAACGTAAAACACGTTGGGCTTCACGTCTTTCTGGTTCAGGTCATAGCTATGCGATGCAAATTGCATCTCGAAATATGAGTGCTTTGGCTGAACGTGACTACAATATTACAGGTCTAGGCGCACTGAATTGGTTAACTGATTTAGTTGCTCAAATTGAAAAAGATGAAAATGCTTACAATGATTTGATCAATCAATTAAAAGCCATTCATCAAGCTTTGCTTTTAGCACCTAAACAATTCTTATTGGTCTGCGAAGAACATCATTCAGATCGTCTGATTGAGGAAATTCAAAATGTTTGGGATAAATTGGCCATTGACCGTACGCCGATTGAATTAGCAAAACCAAACTTTGAACGTAGCCAAAATGATGAAGCTTGGCTGATTCAAGCCAATGTACAATTCTGTGCATCTGCATATCAAGCGGTGGATGTGTCACATCCTGATGCTGCACCATTGATGGCTTTGGCTGGCTATTTACGTAATGGCTTCTTACATAGCGCAATTCGTGAAAAAGGTGGAGCGTATGGTGGTGGCGCATCATATGACGGTAATGCATGTGCGTTCCGTTTTTATAGCTACCGCGATCCACGTCTTGCTGAAACATTTAAAGATTTCGAAGCAAGTATCGATTGGTTATTAAACACTGAACAACAACCGCATCAACTTGAAGAAGCCATTCTCGGTTTAGTTTCAGGAATGGACAAACCTGGTTCTCCTGCGGGTGAAGCGATTACGGCGTGTTATGCATTATTGCATGGACGTACACCTGCATTTAGAAAAATGTTGCGTGAACGTCTGCTCAACGTGACGCTGGATGATCTTAAACGTGTTGCTCAAACTTACTTGGTTGAACAAAAACCTGTTAAAGCGGTTGTTGCTCCAATTACCAAGAAAGAAACGCTTGAGCAATTAGGGTTTGAAATAAAACAAGTCAATTAATTCACTAAATCAATAAACTATACATGGACGTTTAATGGTTTATTTCAATCATAATATAAAAACCTTTTGGGGAGTTTTCTATGTTGTTTAAAACACTTGAACTTAGTCCTTTGAATCTGAGCATCTCTATGATGCTTGGGTTTGGAGGTATTTCTTTCGCTCATGCGCAAGATTCATCTGCACAAATTAATCCTGCTAGCTCACAGGCATGTACGGCACTCGAGTCAAATGCCGACCGTTTGGCTTGTTATGATGCACTTTTTAAAGCACCTCAACAAAGCCCTGTACTGGTTTCTGAACAACGTGCAGCTACCGAACTTGAAGACAAACCAGAGCCTGAAACTTTAAAAGCTAAAATTGAAGATAAAGTTGAAAATTTATTCAGCGTTGAAGGGGATCACGTTGATCCAAAATCATCTCTGTTTGATAAACGCTGGGAACTTTCAGCCGATAGTAAGCTGGGTACATGGAATATTCGTGCGCATCAGCCTGTTTATTTACTCCCGGCTTTTTGGACGACAGATAAAAATGAATTTCCTAAAAGTCCAAACTCTCAAAATACAGTTGAGGATGACCAAAATTTAAAATCGATGGAAGCTAAATTCCAGATTTCACTCAAAACCAAAGCAGTAGAGAACTTAATTGGTAATAATGGTGACATTTGGCTTGGCTATACGCAGTCATCGCGTTGGCAGGTATACAACTCTGAAGAATCACGTCCATTTCGTGAAACTAACTATGAGCCAGAAGCCAGTTTGATTTTTCATACCAACTACAACTTGCTAGGTTTAAATGGTCGATTACTCGGTCTGACTTTGAATCACCAATCCAATGGTCGTTCTGACCCGCTTTCAAGAAGTTGGAATCGGGTGATGTTGAATGTTGGTTTTGAAAAAGACAACTTCGCCATGATGATTCGTCCTTGGTATCGAATTGAAGAAGATTTTAAAGATGACAATAATCCTGATATTAAAAACTATATCGGACGTGGTGATTTAACAACTTTCTATCGTTGGAACGACCATGATTTCACTTTAATGTTACGTCACTCACTGAAAGGTGGTGATGAGGCACGCGGTGCAGCGCAATTCGATTGGGCTTTTCCTATCAGTGGTAAATTACGCGGACACTTTCAACTTTTTGACGGTTATGGTGAAAGTCTGATTGACTATAACCACCGTGCAACTTATGTCGGTTTAGGTGTTTCTTTGATGAATGCATTTTAAAAAAAGATGTATTGAGAAATATTTAGACAGTTGAAAAATATTTAGACAAATGTAAAAAGCCACTTTTCTAAGTGGCTTTTTTTATCTTAGTTCAAACCGTATTTAACTAAATGTATGACTTATATAGATAGGTATTGTCATTATTTTATAAGTCATTGCTGCATTATTAGACCAATATCGCTGATATGATAATATGGAATAAGTCTCCATAAGAGCTCATCATGTGTTTAAAAAGAACCATGAGTTTTGAAGTAGATTATGTCAGCATTTACAACGATGCATATAACAGTTGCTGAGGAAGCATTCATTCCTCAACTGGCAATTCATGCATTTCATCAAGCTTTTGAATCAGTACATTCGGTCTGGGAATATCAGTTCAGCATTATTGTCGGGAACCCCAATTGCTCAACAGAAAATCATGCAATTTGAAGCATCTGATATTGATTCATATCTCGCAGCAAGCATTATCGATTTAATTCGATTTGAATTTCTAGCGATGAAGATTAGTTTTAGCTTTAAAACGGTGATGTCTCATGAAATCCAAGTTGATTTTTTAAAATAAGCCCAGCAAAAAGGATTTCAAACATATTTATATAATGTTGCAACAGTCGATCCAGAGATCAATATTGGTCGTATACATTATCGTGTTCAAACAGGCGCTCATATGGTTCCTGAGCTGAAAATTCGTGAGCAGTATTATCGAAGTTTAGATTTGTTGATGCATGCTGTTGAATACAGTGATCGCTGTTTCATATTTGCTCATTCTAATGAAGGTCAAAGAGCATTATTTATGGCGGAAATACAATCTGCTAAACAGCACAAACTCAATCTTGAACTTAATGCAGTAACGAATTTGGTTTATGGATTGGTTTGTAGAGAACGTTTTATCAGAATTCACACAGACTAAGTCGAGTTTTTTGATCAAATTGAAGGGTTAAATCAAAATGGCACGTTAAGTGCCATAATTTCGTGTCAGACTAATTTGAATTTAATTAGAACTTAAGATAGATGACATTCGTAAATTTTCTATCAATTTCTCTGCTTTGAATGTACCCGTTAAACGTGAGTTTCGAATTTCTTGACCTTGTAGATCAAAAAATAAAAGTGTAGGAGGACCTAAGATTTCGTGTTGTTTTAAAATGAGATCTTGTGATTTGTTTTGCACTGATAAATCTAGTTTAATCAAATAGTAGCCTTTTAAAGCCTTTTGTACGTCAACACGAGGGAAGACCTCGTTTTCAATCGGTTGGCAAGCAACACACCAATCTGCATAGACATCCACAACGGCAATTTTATTTAAACTTTGAGCATCTGCAAGCGCATGATCCAATTCGAGTTGTGTGGTCACTTTCTTCCAAGGATGTAAAGTTGATTCTACACGTTCGATTTTAGCGAGCTCTAAACCTTGCATGATATTGGTATAAGAAAAATATAAAGCGAGCAGACCTATAAGGGCAATAAATAACCGTGGTGCAAGTTTGTGAGTTTTTAAAATGATATGAATGATATAGATAAAGGCGAACAGTGAAATCAGTGCTACAGCATAGTAGTAGATGTTGGCGTTAAGCATCGGGCGTATAAAGTAAGCCGCAAGTCCCAGCATTAAAAATCCAAAGAGAATTTTTAAATGATTCATCCATTCACCCGGTTTAGGCAAGAGTTTATAACCAAAAACGCAAGCAATAAAGAGAGGGAAACCAATTCCTAAACCAAGGATAAATAGATATAAACCACCCATCGATGCATCATTACTTTGCGAAACAAAAAGGAGTGCACCTGCCAGTGGCGCACTCATACATGGACCAACAATCAGTGCTGAAAGTGCTCCCATTGCCATCGTACCAATCAGCGTTCCTGTTTTTTGTTGATCTTGAAAGTGATTTAAACGATTCACCCATGATTGAGGTAAACTTAACTGAAATAATCCAAATAAGTTCAATGCAAATAAAACAAATAAGCCCGCAAAAAAAGAAATGACCCAAGGACTTTGAAACCAGCGTTGAAAACTATAGCCTATTTCAGCTACAAAGATACCCATCAGTCCATAAACAGCTGCCATACTGATGATGAAACTAGATGCAATAGTCGCTGCTCGGAACCCAGATTGTCTTTGAATAATCAGAGAGGAAATAATGGGAATAAGGGGTAAAGAGCAAGGCAAGAAAGCCAGCAATATCCCTAACCCAAAAAAGATAAAGAGATTGAGCCAGATTGTATCTACTGAAAGTAAACTAAAAAAAGATCGATCATCATTCCATTGTAATGACGTTGTGCTGCTTGATTCATTTTCAGGTTGAGGGTCTTGATCTGCTTCCTGAATATCTTGAGTGACATTACTTTGTTTTAAAATATCGTTTGGATTGCTAATGCGAGTATTTTTAATCGCATCATCTTGTAGGTTGGAGTTTGCTTGTTCAATTAAACTGTCAGCTGTATTGTTCTGGCTAATACTGTTTTGACTAAATGCATCTTTGTTTGTGCTGAGTTGTGGAATCAAACCATCTTGGTCTGTATTGATGCTTTGAGATTGTAAGGGATAGCACAATCCATCTTGTGAGCAACCTTGCCACGTAATTTTATATTCAGTATTGGGCTTGACCTTTATTTGAGTCGAAACTTGATTGTAATGAACTTCAGTAATTCCAAAGGTTGGATCATCTTTTTTTTCACCTTTAGGAAGTGGAAACTCCACGCTTTGCCCTGACGCGCTAATTTTGAATTGATCATGATACAAATAGTAATGCGGTTGAATGTTCCATTTAAGTTGAACTTGATCTGTCGCAGTCGATTCGGCTGAAAATTTAAAGGCTTGGTCTGCAGCAAGGAATTCAGAATTTGCGAATGTCAGGGAACTGGCACTTAGCATTAATGCTAAACCGAGTGAATAAGTTGTTCGCAAATCCAATACCCTATAAGACGAGTGATGTGATTATTATTGACGATTCAACTGAGGAAGTGAAGTCATTCTAATTTCTAAGTAGTATTGAGCTTAAAAAGACCTGATTACAATGATGTCAGTTAAAGTTTTTAATACATAATAGCGATTAAAAAATAATCTATTTAAATTTCTTAAGATGTTTAGTAGTCTGATAAGCACTTAATATAGGGAAGATTTAGGCCTATAAATAGAATTAGGTCAATATAATGGTTGACGAACTAATCGTTTTTCTGTATAAATGTACTTATTGATGCGGGATGGAGCAGTCTGGTAGCTCGTCGGGCTCATAACCCGAAGGTCGTTGGTTCAAATCCAGCTCCCGCTACCAATCATTAAAACAGCAATTCTGTAAAATGATTGGATGTATTTAAGTAAAGTAATTGATCAGTATAGTTTGTCTAAAGCGTAAATTGATGTGAAAGTGGCTTCCAAGTGGATAGTCATTCTAATGAAAATTATAGTTGCAGTGTTGTTAAGCTAAATCGTTAAACAAAAAGATAAATTTAAATATCCTCTCTAAATATTGATCTTAAATCTTTAATTCATTGTTTGTTATAAATTCTAATGTTGGAATTTGTATTGTCGTATATTATTGGTGTAAATGTTGAATAAATTTGAAAATGTAATTGCAAAATCTGTAAATGGTAGTGAAATTTTAGTATCGTTGGTTCCATCAAAAAAAATGCAAAGTACCCGTGAAGGGTTTGAGTGGGTTGAAGTGGGTAAAAAAGTATTACTTCAATCTGGTATCGAAATTGATTTGAACTTAGATGGCCGTAGTTTTTATACTGGCGTTCACGAAATGTTCCGTTTAGAGTCTAGAGTGTGTTAATTAAACACAATTTAGTATCCTTAAAAAAATAAAAAAACCGCCAAATTTGGCGGTTTTTTGTATTTCCAACTTTATAGTTATTGGGTTATTTATTTAATTGAATCATTTAAGTTTTAGAACAAAGCTTTAAAACACGGGAGGCGTATACGTTAATGTACGTCCAAGGATCCACAATAAGAACAATACCAATGGAATATGGAAAACCAATTGGGTTACTGTAAATCCAATTACATCTTTTGCTTTGAGTTTAAGTATCCCCAACATGGGTAACATGAAGAATGGGTTAATTAAATTGGGAAGAGCTTCTGCTGCATTATAAATCTGTACAGACCAACCCAGATGGACTTTTAAATCATGGGCTGCTTGCATGACATAAGGCGCTTCAATAATCCATTTACCACCACCTGATGGAATAAAGAAACCTAGAATGGCAGAATAGATTCCCATCACAATCGCAAAGGTTTCTTTCGAAGCAATCGATACAAAGAACTCAGCAATATAATGCGAAAGTGAAAGATCAGCACTGTTCATGGCATTGGTCATGATAAATGCAATACTGCCGTACAGTGGAAATTGAATCAAAACACCCGAAACGGCTGGAACGGCTTTCGACACAGCATTTAAGAAATTGCGTGGGGTACCATGCAACGCAATCCCTAACATCAAGAAAATGAAGTTATAGGTATTTAAGCTTGAAATCGCAATAATGGGATTACTTTTGCCGAATTCATTGAACATCCACAGCAAACCCAACACTACAATCAATATGCTTAAAATGGGTGAATTTTCTAACCATTCTCCCGGTCTTTTCTTGGTTTCAGTCTGATCAGCAACAGGTTTGTCTTCATCCAATTCAATATCAAATTGATCCATGGTTTTGATGCTATTGCCTTTAGGTGCAGACCAGTAACAGATCGCAATAGAGGCCACAATCAAAACAGCAGTCATGATCATGGATTGAGGGAGGAAAATGGTTTCCGTAAATGGAATTACACCCGTGAGATTATAGATTGGCTCAGGAAGGCTCGCTTTATTGGCTTGAAGTTGTGCTGCTGACGAGCTAATGCCGAGCGCCCAAGTCGCACCCATCCCAATAATCGCAGCCGCTGCGGCAGCACGATAATCCATATTCAGTTCTTTGCGTTTAGCCAAGGCAATCACAAGCAGTGCAGTCAATACCGTACTCATCGCCCAGTTAATCAGCGAAATCAGTAAACTGACCGTCGCAACCAAGACAATAGCATTTCGTCCAGAGTTCGGAATTTGCGCCATCTTTTGAATGAGCATTTCGACAGGCTTTGAAACAGAGACCACATAACCCACGATAATCAACATACACATTTGCATGGTGAATGGGATTAAACTCCAGAAACCATTACCAAATGAGTTGGCAACATCTTGAACAGGAGCACCAATCCCAATGGCGGCAACTGCAACGATGACTACGCCAAGTAGCGCAAAGATATAAGAGTCTGGAAACCATTTTTCAGCCCAGTTACTGACACTGAGTGCAAATCTTTGCAATATATTTTGAGAATTATCCATAATTCTGTCCTTATTTTAGCGTTGAGTTTTCCTTAAGAGGTGTTTCCTTACTTTATTTTTGAAAATAGATTTTTAAAACGGCTTTAGTGAATTAATTTTTTGATTAAAGTGAGCCTGAAATGTTGTATGGAAAGAATCCAAATCAAAATTTCAGGCTAAAAATACGACGAGCTATGTCATATTGATCTGTCAACACATTAAGCTTGGATTAATGGTACGCCAGTCACTTTTTGGATTTCATCAAAAGTCACGTCTTTTGCAAGTTCGACTAATTTGACCCCTTGAGCTGTAATATCAAGTACACCTAAATCGGTAATGACGCGATGAACCACGCCTTTACCTGTCAGTGGTAGGGCACATTTGTCTACAATTTTAGGCGTGCCATCTTTCGCACAGTGTTCCATTAATACCACGACTTTTTGCACGCCTGCCACCAAGTCCATTGCACCGCCCATACCTTTGACTTTTTTACCCGGAATCATCCAGTTGGCAAGATCACCTGTTTTCGATACTTCCATTGCCCCTAAAATTGCAATATTGACATGCCCTCCACGGATCATGGCAAATGAATCTGCACTGGAAAAAAATGAAGCTCCTTTTCGTGCGGTCACCGTTTGCTTGCCTGCATTAATTAAATCTGCATCGACTGTATCAGGCGTTGGAAATTCTCCAATGCCCAACAAGCCATTTTCAGACTGAAGCCAAACATTGATATGTTCAGGAATATAGTTCGCGACCAGTGTTGGCAGACCAATCCCTAAATTGACATAAAACCCATCTTCAAGCTCTAAAGCTGCGCGCTGCGCCATTTCATTGCGTGTCCAAGCCATGGTTTAAGCCTCCGTCTTTAAAGTCATTTGTTCGATACGTTTTTCAGGTTGAGCATTCAGCACAATACGGTTGATATAGATGCCTGGTAAATGAATGGCATCTGGATCTAATTCACCAATTTCAACAATTTCTTCCACTTCTGCGATACTGATTTTGCCTGCCATCGCGCAGACTGGATTGAAGTTTTGAGCTGTTTTACGAAAAATTAAATTTCCTGCTTTATCGGCTTTGTAGGCTTTGACGAGTGCCACATCAGCCGTCAGCGATTCTTCTAAAATGTATTCCTTACCATGGTACTCACGAACTTCTTTACCTTCAGCAATGAGCGTTCCGACACCAGTTTGAGTAAAGAAAGCAGGGATGCCTGCACCACCTGCACGCAGTTTTTCTGCCAATGTGCCTTGAGGGGTAAGTTCAACTTCGAGCTCGCCATTTAAAAACTGGCGTTCAAATTCTTTATTTTCACCGACATAAGAGGCGATCATTTTTTTAATTTGTTTGGTTTCAAGCAATAGACCTAGCCCAAAACCATCAACCCCAGCATTATTTGAAATACAGGTTAAATCTTTTGCACCCGTGTCTTTTAAGGCTAAAATTAAGGCTTCAGGAATCCCGCACAAACCAAAGCCGCCAACGGCTAAGGTGTGTCCATCCTGAACAATGCCTTTGAGTGCTGCCTCAGCAGATTCGTATACTTTATTGGTCATTAAACACCTCATTCTCAATCATTGAGTACATTTTGAGTTAGCCAAATACCTTTTCAGCATTCGGTGTTGATTTAGATTTTTAAAATTTTAAGCGCATCGTGTTTGCCAATAGGCATTGGCGTAGTTGGATGGATTTTTACGCTGTAAGACGTGGCTTATATTTTGAGAAGCCTGCATCAGTGCATCTACATCAATGCCAGTTTCAAAGCCCATTTTTGAGAGTAAATAGAATAAATCCTCAGTGGAGACATTGCCTGATGCGCCTTTGGCATAAGGACAACCGCCGAGACCTGCAATGGATGAATCAAAAATTCGAATGCCTTGGGTCAAAGATTGGTAAATATTGGCAATCGCCATGCCGTAAGTATTATGGAAATGGCCCGCTAAATATTGTGCATCTATCTGTTCAAGACATGCATTCCAAACTTTTGCAACTCGATCAGGTGTAGCTGTACCAATGGTTTCTCCCAAAGAGACCTCATAACAACCCATGTCTAATAATCGTTTCGCCACATAAGCGACTTTTTCAGGCTCGATTGCACCTTCATAAGGACAGTCGACAATGCAAGAGACATAGCCACGCACTTTGATATTATTGACTTTGGCTAAAGTCAAAATATCTGCAAATTTGTCAAAACTTTCATCAATGCTGCAGTTGATATTTTTACGCGTAAAGCTTTCTGACGCTGCCGTGAAGACTGCAACTTCTGTACAACCCACAGCCAGTGCAGATTCAAAACCTTTTAAATTTGGCGTAAGCAGGCTGAATTGAATCTCAGGATCGTGTGGGAGTTGGCGATACAGCACATCGCTGTCTGCCATTTGAGGAACCCATTTTGCGGATACGCATGAACCGACTTCAATATTTTTGAGCCCTGTTTTCATCAAATCTAAAATCAGATTTCTACGATCATCCAGAGTTAATGGCGTCTTTTCATTTTGCAGTCCATCTCGTGGACCAACTTCAACGATTTTGACAACATTGGAAGTATGAGCATCTAAGTTCATGCAACCTCCTCAAGCGCTTGGAATTCGACCAGTTCATCACCGGCTTTGACTTGATCGCCTTTTTGGAAGTACGAAGCAATCACCACACCATCAAACGGCGCACGAATGGCATATTCCATTTTCATGGCTTCAAGAGTAAGTAAGACGTCATCTTTTTTCACGCTTTGATTGGCAGTCACAAAAATTTGAGTAATCGCACCTGGCATTGGCGCTTTCAGATTGCCTTCTGAACCCGCTGAATCTTCAGCGCTATAATTATTTTTGATGTAATGAAATGCATAAGTTTTACCATGTTTGAAAATGGTTAAAGCATCTTGAGACTGACTAAATGCCAATTTATCTTTCTTACCTTGTAACTCAACCACAATTAAATTTTTATTGAGTATTTCGCCACTCAACTCAATCTGTTCACCATTAACATTGGCAATAAATGAGCTTTGATGAGTACTGCCACCATTTAAGGTTAATCGAATGCAAAGCTCTTGATCTGCCAATTTGAATTTGATTGGGTAGCTGGTTTTCACATTGCTACGCCAAAGAGGATTTGCTTGCCATACTGGATTATTGGCGACTTTATTTTGACTAGAGCGGAGTAATAATTCAGTCAATGCCGCTGATGCAATGAGTTCATTTGAGGTGTGTTGTGCGGTATTAAATAAATAATCTTCTTCACGCTGAATCAGATTGGTATCCAAATTGGCATGAGTAAAGGATTCACTTGCAACTAATCGATCTAAGAATGCAATGTTGTTGCCTAAACCTTCGACATGGAATTGGCTCAGTGCATTGTGCATTTGTACCAAAGCAGCTTCACGGTTTTCACCCCAAACGATCAATTTTGCAATCATAGGATCATAGAAAGTAGTGATTTCATCACCCTCAACAATACCGCTATCAACACGGACAAAATCATTCTGAGCCGGGTAATGTAGATAGTTGATTTTACCAATGGCAGGCATAAAACCTTTTTCAGGTTCTTCTGCATAGACACGTGCTTCAAGGGCATGGCCATGAATTTGAAGCTCGTGTTGTTGCTTCGGTAATGGCTCACCAAATGCGACGCGCAGTTGCCATTCAACCAAGTCTTGTCCTGTGATCATTTCGGTCACGGGATGTTCAACTTGTAGACGCGTGTTCATTTCCATGAAGTAAGCCGTACCGTCTTGTTCAACGATGAACTCAACTGTTCCAGCACCGACATAATCCACAGCACGTGCAGCATTGATCGCAGCTTCACGCATCGCTTCCAATTTTGCTTCAAGCATTTTTGGCGCAGGCGCTTCCTCTAAAACCTTTTGATGACGGCGCTGAACTGAACAATCACGCTCAAATAAATGCACATAGTTGCCATGTTTGTCACCAAAAACTTGCACTTCGATATGACGTGGATTCACCACATAGCGCTCAATCAGGACATCATCATTACCAAAGCTTGATTTTGCCTCAGATTTACAGGACGCCAATGCACTTAAGAAATCTTCACTACGTTCAACCAAACGCATTCCTTTTCCACCGCCACCGGCAGAGGCTTTAATCAACACAGGGTAGCCAATGCTATCTGCTTGCTGTTTTAAAAATTCAGCATCCTGATGGGTACCGTGATAACCCGGTGTTAATGGGACACCCGCTTTTTCCATGAGTGTTTTAGAAGTGGCTTTTAGACCCATCGCTAAAATCGCTGCGACTGGAGGCCCGATAAAAGTAATGTTATTTTTTTCGCAAGCTTCAGCGAATTTGTCATTTTCAGATAAAAAGCCATAACCTGGATGAATCGCTTCAGCGCCAGTGTTTAAAGCCGCTTGAATAATACGATCCGCTTGCAAATAGCTTTGTGCAGCAGGAGATTCACCAATATAAATTGCTTCATCAGCCAGTTTGACATGTTGTGAATGGGCATCTGCATCTGAATACACGGCAACAGTCGCTATTCCAAGTTTTTTTGCACTGCGAATGACACGACAAGCAATTTCACCACGGTTCGCAATTAAAATTTTATTAAACATAATCAATATCCTTATTCTTTTTTGATGCTATTACACCGCAGTCTTGATCCAATCGGGACTTTGCTTATTTAGAAATGCAGTTAATCCATGCTTGGCTTCTGCACCTTGGCGGACATGCGCAATATGTTGTGCTGTTTCTAGCAATAATGCTTCGGCTAACTTTTGCTGATTAACCCATTGAATCAATTGTTTGGAAGATGCCTGAGCTTCTGGTCCACCGAGTAATAAGGCTTGAACAATCTCATCAACTTTTGCATCTAAATCTTCAGCAGAACTTACTTCATGCACCAAGCCAATGTTCTGCGCTTGTTCGGCACTGATCCGTTCAGCGGTTAAGAAATAGCGTGAAGCCTGACGTGCGCCAATCGCACGAATCACATAAGGGCTAATGGTAGAAGGGGCTAAACCTAAACGAACTTCTGAAGTTGCAAATTGAGCATCAACACTTGCCACACAAATGTCACAAGCTGAAGCGAGTCCCATACCGCCACCGAAAGCGATGCCATGCACACGGGCAATCGTGGGTTGCTTTAAAGTCGCTAAACTTTGCAGCATTTTTGCCAGTTTTAAAGCATCCGCTTCATTGTCTTGCTTAGATGCTTGACCCGCTTGCTTCATCCAATTCAGGTCTGCACCCGCAGAGAAACTTTTGCCACGTCCCGCCAAAATCACCACACGAACATCATCTCGTGTATTGAGTGTGGTAAAGCAATTATGTAATTCTTCAATCACTTGCGTATTAAATGCATTATGCAGTTCAGCACGATTAAGCCAGACGGTAACCACTTGATCTTTTTGTTCGAGTTCTAAATATTGATAGCTCATCTTTTTCTCCAATTCTTGATGTTCATGTTGGGTGCTTACATGCGGAACACGCCAAACTTGGTCGGTTGAATTGGCGCATTCATTGCTGCAGCTAAACTTAAGCCCAAAACATGACGCGACTCAGCGGGATCAATCACACCGTCATCCCAAAGACGTGCTGAGGCATAATATGGATGACCTTGTTTCTCAAATTGATCTCGAAACGGCTGTTTAAATTGGTCTTCTTGTTCCGCAGACCAAACTTCACCACGTCCTTCAATTTGATCGCGTTTTAAAGTGGAGAGTACACTTGCCGCTTGCTCACCACCCATCACAGAAATTCGAGAATTCGGCCAAGTCCACAGGAATCGAGGAGAGTAGGCACGACCACACATGCCATAGTTACCTGCACCAAATGAACCACCGACCACTAAGGTCAGTTTAGGCACATTGGCAGTCGCAACTGCCATTACCAGTTTGGCACCATTTTTGGCGATTCCTTCATTTTCATACTGGCGACCGACCATGAAACCGGTAATGTTTTGAATGAAAATCAGCGGAATATTGCGTTGGGTACACAGTTCAATAAAGTGCGCGCCTTTTTGTGCAGATTCCGAGAAAAGAATACCGTTATTGGCAATAATCCCGACTGGCATACCGTATAACGTAGCAAAGCCTGTGATGAGTGTCGTACCAAAACGGGCTTTAAATTCATCTAAACGTGAACCATCCACAATCCGCGCAATGACTTCACGAATATCAAAAGGTTTACGTGCATCACTTGGAATCACGCCATACAACTCTTTAGGGTCATAAAGTGGTTCTTCAATGGCTTGTAGTGGCGGATTCGCTTTGATATTGAGGTTCTTTACAATGTTCCGCGCAATCGCAATCGCATGTTCATCATTTTCAGCCAAATGATCAGCGACCCCAGACAGGCGGGTATGGACATCACCACCACCCAAATCTTCAGAACTGACCACTTCACCCGTTGCAGCCTTCACCAGTGGTGGACCACCTAAGAAAATGGTGCCTTGGTTACGCACAATAATGGTTTCATCTGACATCGCAGGCACATAGGCACCACCTGCGGTACATGAGCCCATGACCACCGCAATTTGTGCAATGCCTTGGCTTGACATACGTGCTTGGTTATAGAAAATGCGTCCAAAATGATCACGGTCAGGGAAAACTTCATCCTGCATGGGCAAGAACGCACCACCTGAATCAACCAGATAAATACACGGTAAATGATTTTGTTCAGCGATTTCTTGCGCCCGTAAATGCTTTTTCACTGTGAGTGGATAGTAGGTTCCACCTTTGACTGTGGCATCATTGGCGACAATCATGCAGGTCACACCCTGCACTTGACCGATACCTGCAACAACGCCAGCAGCAGGGACATCGTCCGCATAAACCTGATAAGCAGCCAATTGTCCAATCTCTAAAAATGCGGTCCCTGCATCGATGAGTTGGTCAATACGTTCACGCGGTAATAACTTGCCACGATCTAAGTGCTTTTGACGGGCCTTTTCACCGCCACCTAAAGCAATAGTTTGTGCCTTTTGTTTTAAATCATCTACTAACGCAAGCATCGCGGCTTGGTTGATTTTAAAATCTTCCGATCGAACATTGATTTTGCTTTGAATTTCGTTCATGAATCACGTCCCTGTATATTTTATTTCACGCTATCTTCTAATACTTCATTCATCATTATTTGGTTTCATTAAACAATTCACGACCGATCAACATACGGCGAATCTCAGACGTACCTGCACCAATCTCATACAGCTTTGCATCACGCCATAAACGACCGGTGTCATAGTCATTGATATAGCCATTACCGCCTAAGGTTTGAATTGCTTCGCCTGCCATCCAGGTTGCTTTTTCAGCAGAGTAGAGGATGGCACTGGCTGCATCTTTACGTAAACCACGGTCATGATCGGCTTTATCACAAGCTGCACCAACAGCGTAAACCAGTGCTTTACTTGCGAGCCAAGTGGAGTACATATCTGCAATTTTGCCTTGCATCAATTGGAATTCACCTAAACACTGTCCGAACTGTTTACGTTCGTGAATGTAAGGAATTACTGCATCTAAGCAAGCATCCATAATACCGAGCGGGCCACCACTGAGTACGGCACGCTCATAGTCCAAACCACTCATGAGGACTTTGGTCCCATTGCCAACACCACCCATCACGTTTTCTTTCGGTACTTTGACATTGTCAAAGAACAAAGGATAAGTGTTCGAACCCCGCATACCGAGTTTGTCTAGGTGACTACCATGGCTAAAACCTTGCATGCCTTTTTCAACTAAGAATGCAGTCATGCCTTTCGCACCCGCGTTTAAATCCGTTTTGGCATAAACCACCAGTACATCCGCATCACCGCCGTTGGTGATCCACATTTTTGAACCATTTAAAACAAAATGATCGCCTTGATCTTCAGCTTTGAGTTTCATGCTGACGACATCAGAACCTGCATTGGGTTCAGACATGGCGAGTGCACCAACGTATTCACCAGAAATCAGTTTAGGTAAGTATTTCTGTTTCTGTTCTTCAGAGCCATTACGATTAATTTGATTGACACAAAGGTTAGAGTGCGCACCATAAGACAGCCCAATAGAAGCCGAAGCACGCGAAATCTCTTGCATCACAATAATATGTGCCAAGTAACCTAAGTTTAGCCCACCGTATTCTTCACTGACGGTGAGCCCCATGAGTCCCATATCACCCAACTTTTTCCATAAATGAGCAGGGAATAGATTGTCTTTATCTACTTGAGCGGCAATTGGTGCAATTTCTTTAGCACAAAAGGCAGCGACTGAATCACGCAGTGCAATTAAAGTTTCATCCAGTCCAAAGTCGATGCTATGTAAATTCATATTTTCATCCTAAAAATTTTATTTCTTATTTCATTAAAAGCAATTTCACTTTGCTTTAAACATACAATACCTATATTTTATAAAAAAGTGAATTAAAATTCACAAAATGATTTATAATTCATTTTAGTTGATTAGGTACACGATTATGAGCTATAAAAGATCATCTTTAATGCAAGAAAGGATGATGCAGAACAGGCAATCCATATTGCAGTCTGCGCGTGATCTGATTGCAATTGGTGGTTTCAAAGAAGCGCAAGTTCAGGCTATTGCTGAGAAATCAGGGGTTTCAAGTGGTTTGGTTTATCGCTATTTTGAAAATAAAAATCAGATTTTGATTGAAGTATTGTCGAATGCAATTATGCGTGAGATTGATATTTTAAACACCATTGCAAAAAGTCAACTCAGTAGTACAGAGAAGTTGCAAAAAGCGGTTCAAACCTTCGTGAAGCGTGCTTTGAATAGTCCTCAGTTATCGTATTCACTGATGTTTGAACCGATTGATGCAGTGTTAGAACATGAACGTTTTCGTAGTAAGCAAATGATCAAGGAATCAATCAAAGAGATTCTTGCTGAAGGCAAAGCGAATGGTGACTTTGTGTTTGAAGATTTAAATACAGCAGCATTATGTGTCGTTGGTGCAATGACCTTTGTTGTGATTGAACCTTTAAATCCATCTCGCAATGTTATTTTCGATGAACATTACAAAGGTTATTTTGTGAAGCAAATCGTTGATTTTTGTGTAAACGCAGTTCAAATGAAGGAGGACGTCTAGCCTAGTTGTTTTGCACAAAAGGAAGTGCTTTAAAAGTAATCGTAAATAAGTTAAGTATATATAGATCAATCGATTGAACATAGAACGAAAGAATTAAAAATGAATCAAGGAGTAAGATTCAATGACTCAGGTACGACTCAGTTATGCCTATGGCACCAGTCAGCAACCCTTACTGGGGATGACCATAGGCGATAAATTTGATCAAGCATGTCTACAATATGCCGATCAGGATGCGGTAATCAGCGTGCATCAAAATGTACGACTCAGTTATAAACAGTTGCAAGACAAGGTCAATGCATTTGCATGTAGCTTGATAAAACTGGGTTTAAATAAAGGGGATCGCTTAGGGATTTGGTCGCCTAACTGTGTGGAGTGGACGATTTCTCAATTTGCTGCATTCAAAGCAGGGATCATTTTAGTCAATCTAAATCCATCCTATAAAAGCAGTGAACTTGAGTTTGTACTGAATAAAGTCTCCTGTAAGGCACTGATTATTGCATCCAATTTTAAGACCACAGATTATCAAGAAATTCTGACCAAAATTGCGCCTGAAATTAAAAATGCCCATGATAAAGTTTTAAATGCTAATAATTTACCGCATTTAAAATCAGTGATTAAAATTGATGATCAAGCACAAGTCGGTTTTCATCGTTTTTCAGATTTAATGCCTGAACCATCAAACGAACAATTAGCGCAACTCGAAGCCATTGCTGCAGATTTGCAATTTGATGAAACCATCAATATTCAATTCACATCCGGCACAACAGGTAACCCGAAAGGTACGATGTTGACGCACAACAATATTCTAAACAATGGATACTTTGTGGGTGAGGCGATTCATCTGACACCGCAAGATCGCGTCTGTATTTCTGTACCACTATTCCATTGTTTCGGTATGGTCATGGGGAATTTGGCCTGTATTACGCATGGTTCGACTATGGTTTATCCCGCTGCAGTGTTCAATCCACTAGAGAGTTTAAAAGCCATTGAACAAGAAAAATGTACCGCTGCTTACGGCGTACCGACCATGTTCATTGGAATGCTTGAACATGAGCAATTTGATCAATTTGATTTAAGCAGTCTTAGAACTGGGATCATGGCGGGTAGTCCGTGTCCTCGTGAAATTATGCAAAGAGTCATAGATCGTATGCATATGCGAGATATTACGATTTGCTATGGTATGACTGAAACCTCTCCTGTGAGCGCACAGAGTTCGACATCGGATTCTTTAGAACAACGTGTCAGTACTGTGGGTCGCGTGCATCCACATATTGAAATTAAAATTGTCGATGAACAAGGTAAAGTTGTTCCGCGTGGAAAACTGGGCGAACTGTGTGTCCGTGGATATTCAGTGATGCTCGGTTACTGGGAAGAAGACGAAAAAACGCGTGAAGTGGTCGATGTGGCTAAATGGATGCACACGGGTGATATCGCTGAAATGGATGAACATGGGTTTATAAAGATCAAAGGTCGAATTAAAGATGTGGTCATTCGAGGGGGTGAAAACTTGTTCCCCAAAGAAATTGAAGATTTCTTGTATAAGCACCCAGATGTGATGGATGTACAGGTGATTGGTTTACCTGATCGTCGCTACGGCGAAGAATTATGCGCCTGTATCATTTTACAAGAAGGTCATACTGTCACCGATGAATGCATTCGCAATTACTGCAAAGAGCATATTTCGCATAATAAAGTGCCGCGCTATGTGAGATTCTTTAGCGAGTTTCCAATGACAGCTTCTGGTAAAGCGCAAAAATTTAAGCTACAAGAGTTCATGCGAGAAGAATTAAATCTTCAAGACGAAATGACATAAATCTATTGAGTATAGAAGCATGGAGACACATATCAAATTTCAATGCATTTGGTATGTGTCTTTACTGTGTTCATTACTGTGTTCATTTAAAAGATTCTTTTATTTTTCTCTCAATTGCATATGCCCATCAAAATTTATGTCATCAATAGTTTAAATTCAGGTTGTTTAAGAGGGATAGATGGCCAAAAACTTTAATCATCCGAAAGTGGTGGAGGCCTATGACGATCATATCCGATGCTTGATTCCGGGTTATGAATTGGTTCATCTGCAAATTAGGTCAATATTAAAAACTCAGCTTTCTATAAGTGCTAAAATTTTGATCGCAGGATGCGGTACAGGCTATGAACTTGAATATTTATTGGAGACCTTTCCAGAAGCGAGTTTTGTCGCCTTCGATCCATCTGAAGAAATGATCAATAAAGCCAAAACACGTTTACAGTCAAATGATTTAGAAAAAATAGAATTTAGAATTGGCGATTCAAGTGTTTTAGAAAATCACGCGCAGCAATTTGATGTCGCTTTAGCCATTTTAGTCTCGCATTTCTTAAATCCATCTCAAAAGAAGCAGTACTTTAAAGAGATTCAACAGTCCTTAAAACCAAATGGCTTTTTAATGAGTTTTGATCTGATGAAATTTAAAGATCAGGGACACATTCAACACTTAAAATATCTCACTGAAAGTTTGGGACTCAGTGAAAAACAAAGCCAAATGATGGTTGAGCGTTTGGAGGATGATTTTGAATTGATCAGTATCCAAGACATGCAACAACTTTTGAGAAACTGTGGCTTCCATACGACAGAATGGTTTACACAGATTTCAAATTTCTATGGTGTTATTGCTTATCAAAAAGAAGCTTAAGACCTCAAGTGGGTTGGGAGTGCCAGATGGTTAGGAATGCAAGAAAATTAGCATATAAACATCGGAACATTTTTAGATAAGTATTTCTATTTCTTTATTTTATATATGCAATTCGCATAATTTTATATTGTTTTTTTACAAATGTTTATATATCTAAAATGAAAAAAGATTATGATAAATCCATATGTTTATGAATATAAAAGGGAAGATCATGTCTACAGATCCGCAATTTCCAAGTACAGAAAATCTAGGTATCGCAGTGTATTCAAATAATGCAGAAGCGATTGGTAATACACCTTTGGTTCGTATTAATCGTCTCATTACGGGCGGTGCAACCGTTCTTGCTAAAATTGAAAGTCGTAATCCTGCATTTTCTGTAAAAGACCGTATCGGCGCAGCGTTGATCGCTGATGCTGAAAGAAGTGGAAAACTTAAAAAAGGTATGCACATTGTAGAACCAACAAGTGGTAATACAGGCATTGCATTGGCTTTTGTTGCTGCGGCGAAAGGCTATGACATTACCTTAACCATGCCTGCAAGTATGAGTATTGAACGCCGTAAAGTGCTTAAAGCCTTAGGTGCAAATCTAGTGTTGACTGAACCGGCGAAAGGCATGAAAGGTGCAGTTGAAGAAGCAGTGCGTTTGGCGACAGAAAATCCTGAACTTTATTACTTGCCACAGCAATTTGAGAACCCTGCTAACCCTAAAATCCATGAAGAAACAACGGGTCCAGAGATCTTTGCTGCAACAGGCGGTCAAGTCGATATCTTGGTTGCGGGAGTTGGTACAGGGGGTACAATTTCAGGGATTTCGCGTTATTTCGAAAAAGTAAAAAATCAGCCGATCCATTCTGTAGCTGTAGAACCAGCAGACTCACCGATTATTGGTCAAACCAAACGTGGTGAAACTTTGACACCTGGACCGCATAAGATTCAAGGCATTGGTGCAAACTTTATTCCAGGCAATCTCGATTTAGACTTGGTGGATGAAGTCATTGCAATTGAAAACCAAGAAGCGATTGATGTTGCACGTTTGTCAGCAACACAAGAAGGTATATTCGTTGGGATTTCGAGTGGTGCTGCTTTGGCTGCTGCTAAAAAGTTAGCAGAACGTCCTGAAAATACAGGTAAAACAATTGTAGTAATTTTACCTGATGCGGGAGAGCGCTATTTATCTTCTGTTTTATTTGAAGATATTTCTGCAGACTGATTTTAAGCTGAATAAAAAAACCGACTTATCTAAGTCGGTTTTTAAATGATACGCTTTTAAAAGAAAATGAATGAGGGAATATCAATGGAAGTAGTGCACAAAAATATAAGAATAACAAATGATAAAAATGAATTAGATTGAGACACAGTTCATCAGTTTTTAACGACAACATATTGGTCTAAGGATATTCCTAAACACGTCGTAAAAAAATCAATAGAAAATTCTTTAATTGTTGGAATGCTATCGGACGGTCAACTTATTGGTTTTGGTCGAGCAATAACAGATGATGCAACTTTTGCCTATCTTGCAGATATTTACGTAAAACCTGAATTTCGGGGCAAGGGCTATTCTAAAATCATTGTAAAAGCATTATTAGATCAAAGTGGAGCTGAACATTTAAGAAGAATTCTTTTAGCAACCTCTGATGCTCATGGTTTATATCGTAAATTTGATTTTAAAAATTTAGCAAGACCTGAAGATTTTTTGGAAATTAACAGACCAAAAATATATCAGCAAAAAACCTAATACGCTTCCAATGAAAATAAATAATAGACATTGGACGAATAAAAAATCCCTAACACAAAGCGGTTAGGGATTTTAGTCTTGATTAAATTTTTTCTTCCATAAGTACAGAACCAAAGTCTTCACGTAGTTTACGCTTTAACATTTTTCCAGTACCACTGAGTGGAATCGCATCCACAAAAATCACCTTATCAGGCGTTTGCCATTTGGCAATTTTATCGCTGTAGTATTCAATCAATTGATCTTCAGTAATCTGACTATCAGGGGCTTTGACAGCAATCAGCACTGGGCGCTCATCCCACTTAGGATGATCCGCTGCAATCGCGGCAGCCATAGCAATATCAGGGTGACCCATTGCAATGTTTTCAAGTTCAACCGATGAAATCCATTCGCCCCCAGATTTGATTAAATCTTTTGCACGATCACTGATGTGCAGATAGCCATCCTCATCCATACTGGCAATATCACCCGTATCAAACCAACCATCTGAAGTTAAACTTGATTCTGATTGACCAAAGTAACGTTCAATCACCCAGTGACCTTTCACTTGCAGATTTCCTATGGTTTCCCCATCATGCGGTAGGGTATTGGTTCCATTTTCTTCATCAACCAAACGAATACTTACACCATAAGGTGGTCGACCTTGAGACAGTCGGAGTTTAGAGCGCTCATCTTCACTTAAATGTTTGTGTTTTGCTTTTAATTGGTTGGCTGTGCCAAGTGGACTCATTTCAGTCATGCCCCAAGCATGAATGGTTTCACAGCCATAAACATCTTTAAATGTTTTGAGCATTGTCGGCGGGCAAGCAGAACCACCTATCACATTACGTTTTAATGTCGTGAGCGGACTATTCAGTTTCTTCGCAGAAGCTAACAGCGCTTGCCAAATGGTTGGTACACCCAGTGCCACGGTGACTTGGTAACCATCTATGAGTTTAACCAAGCTATCACCATCTAAACCTGGTCCAGGTAAAATCATGGTGCAGCCAATCATTGCAGCAGCATAAGGTGTTCCCCATGCATGTACATGGAACATAGGAACCACAGGTAAAATCACGTCTTGTGCTGATAAATTTAGTGAATCAGGCAAGCTTGCAGCCAGTGTATGTAGAATCGTTGAGCGATGAGTGTAGAGTGCACCTTTAGGGTTGCCTGTCGTGCCTGATGTATAGCAAAGTGAGCTGGCCGTTGTTTCATCAAATTCAGGCCAATCATACTCAGGGCTATGTTCACTGATAAGATCATCATAGAAAATAACTTCAGGCAACGCTGTTTTAACCGCTTCATCATAGGCATCTAAACAGATAAAAGATTGTACCAACGGAATATGCGCTTTAATGCCTGTGATTAAAGGTAAAAAAGTCTTATCAAAAATAATCGCTTTGTCTTCGGCATCATTAATAATGAAAATGAGCTGTTCAGGAAAGAGCCGAGGGTTGATGGTGTGACAAATCAAACCACTCCCTGAAATGGCATACCACGATTCAATATGACGATGGTTATTCCATGCCAATGTTGCAACGCAATCGCCCTGAGATAATTTCAAGGCAGATAAAGCTTTGGCACCACGTTTTGCATTATCAGAAATATTTCGCCAGTTGGTTTCTAACATTGAACCATCTGTATTTTTAGAAATGACCGCAGTGTCGGGATGATAAGTTGCAGCATGTTCTAATAGACTGCTCACTAAAAGGGGCTGGAACATCATTCTTCCGTGCATTTATTTCTCCTTGATGTTTTATATTTCGAGGTCATGCTGACTTCATTTTTTGTAATAAATCGAGATTTTTTAAAATTAGAAATTTAGTTTGAAAATGTACTCATGATGAGTTCAGTGTTTTAAATGAATACACTAAATATAAGTTTGAGTAAAGGTTTATGCTCATTCACCGATGCTCAACATTACTAAATATTAATTCAACTCTAGAAGAGTCATTAAGCTGTGACTAAAGACTTTAACAATTGCTTAATGGATACAGCTGCTTTACGTTCAGGGATATATACACCAGCGGTTTTTAAGTCTGAAACAAGCTCGGCTCTGAAATCGTTATAGTCCACTTCACCAGCATGACGCTGTCCACCTTCAAAATTATAATGTGGGTTGTTAATTTCATTTTCAATTGCTTGCTGCATGTTTTTAGGGCGTTTATATTTTCCTAAAATTTCTTGGCAAGCGAGATTGGCTTGATGATCCGAAGCTGGCCATATACAGCCCAGCGGTTGAAATAAGCCAATGAAATAAAGATTGTCATGTTCTGCATGCATCATTTTGCGATAAAGAGGGAGTTTTTCAGCATGTTGGAAATCGATGAAATCTTTGTCGAAGAATGGGAATACCGTCCAAAATCCGGTACAGCAACAAATAATGTCAAATTCTGCTGAACTACCATCAAAAAAATGCACAGTTTTACCCTCCAGCTTTTGAATCGCGGGTTTGGGTTTAATTTTTCCATGACGAATATAGTCAATAAAATCTGAGTTTGCCGTTGGATGTTGTGTCAACATCGGTTTGTCATTTACAGGCAAACCAAAGTCAGCATAATTTCCTGTAAATGCTTTCACCATTTTAGTGAGTAGTCTTTGTCTGGTTTTCGGGGATAATTTTTCAAGTGCTTTGACCAATATGTCAGCCGGGTAGCCGAGCATGAATTTGGGGACAAACCATTGCGGGCTTCGCATCGAGATATAAATGTCTTTAGAAACACGCGCTGATTCAACCGCAACATCGCAGCCTGAGTTTCCAGCGCCAATAACCAAAATTTTCTTGCCACGCCATTCATCATTCACACCCTTAAAATCATGGGAATGCATCCATTTACCCGTAAATTCACCCTTATAACTTGGATACTTAGGCATCCAATGATGCCCATTGGAAACCATCAGATAATCATAGGTTTGCATGTGGTTTTCGCCCTGATTATCGGTGAATTCTACATTCCATTTTCCATCACTGTTTTTTTTGACGTGATCTACAGTATGATGAAATTTGATCTGATCATAGACGCCAAAGTGCTTGGAGTAGTTTTCAAAATACGCTTGTAAATGATCATGACGAGGGTAGTCTGGATAGTCGCTAGGCATTGGATAATCTTCATATTCAGACATGGTACGCGAGCTGATGATGTGCGTGTTTTCATAGACCGAAGAGTGGCCCGTCGCTGAATTAAACACCCAGTTTCCACCAACTTTGTCATTTTTTTCGAAAACATCGTATGAGATCCCATTTTGTTGACAGTTTTTTGCTGCGGTGATGCCTGATGGCCCTGCACCGATAATACATACACGATTCATATTCTGTTCCTTGAATATTTATTTTTATTAAAACCAACTATAGTTGGTTTTATGACTATAATTGATTTATTTTTAATCAGAAAGCTAAAGGAAAGTTTTAAATGCTGTTCGATGCAATCAAGTTACCTGTACAAAAAAGAAGTAAGGAGCGATTGGAACATGTGATTCAAACTACTGTTCAAATATTAGAAAAAGATGGACTTCATAAATGTACCATTCCCGAAATTGCTATGGCTGCAAGATTACCAAAAATCAATATTTATCAGTACTTTCCAACAGTGAATCATTTGTTCAGCATCATGGTGAAACGATATTTAGAAGCCTTACAAGCCTATGTTTTATTTAAAAATGAAGACTATAAAACGTGGCCGACAAAACAGATTACGATTGATTTAATCACCAGAGTGTCTGAATTTTATAATTTGAATAAAGCTGCCAGTATTCTGATCTTAGGCGGGCCAGTGCATGTAGATGGCTTTAACCTACAGGAAATGGTAATCGAGCAAATATCTGAGGATTTACATTATATTTTTGAAAATAAATCTCAGCCTTTGATTTTTCAAAACAAAATAGAAATCACTTATTTAATAGAAATCGTTTTTGCCTTGTTAAAACATAGTTTTTATAAGTTTGGCAAAGTCACCGCTGAGATTTTGCAAGAGTCGATCCAATTGAGCCATTTGTATATTCAATCAAAAGGTCATTCAATTGATTAAAAAGGATGGGCTTCGATGCTTCCTCAATGAATCCAGAGGTTTTTGATTTTATAGTTCGTCGCCTAATTATGCTTAAGAGAAAGTATGGAGCGGATAAAGTTGAGGTGCTGATCTAAAATCTGAGATTTAAAAGGCTCATGGAATAAGTCGAAATGACCACATTCAAATTCTTCATATTGTGCATTTGGAACTTTTTTTGCAGCCTTACGCGTAGCTTGAATCGGAATGAGAGAGTCATTTTGAGCGCCAACAATGAGTGTAGGTGAGGTGATTTTTGACGCGATTGTGGTAGGGCGATAAAGTCCAATAGTGGCTACAATTCTTGCAGGTACAGCATTCTCCCAATGAACGCTTTTTGGAATAATTGAATGATAACCTTCGTAACAATCTTCACCCGCCAGAATGGCAAAACGATCTTGAGCAACGACAGGCATGGTTTTTATTTTACCAAAAGGTGCGAGTGCTAAATCTTTTAATGCAATCAGCGTAGCGGGAACTAAATACTGTTTAGGATACAGGGTCAAACTAGCAAGACCATCCACGTGCGGAAAATTGGAAATGACAGCTTTAAATGTGGTTTGACTCGCCAAGGTCATGACATGACCACCGCTAAACGAGTATCCCCAAAGAATCATATTTTGAGTCGATATATTCAATTGATCCTTTAGATAATGAATCACGGTTTGCCAATCTTCAAGCTGACTGGTCTTATCCACTAAGGATTTGACTGAACCGGTACTTTGTCCAAAACCTGGGTAGTCAAAGACACAGACATTTAAGCCCAAATGATGATAGAACTCTGCAAACTCAGCTAATCCACATTGTTTCTCTCCGGCTAAGCCATGTGCCATAAGCAATGTAGTTTTGTCTAAATCTGCAAAATCACCATAGAAATCGGCTTGAATATGATGTTTTTTAAATGGGATGGTGATCGGGTTCATTTTGCTTATACATCCATGTATGCGTAAATTTAGATATCAAGATGAAATATAGATTTTAGTGAATTATTTAGAAATGAAGAGCGAGATCTTTATTATTGATCACATTTTAATCTATCGTGGATTTTCAATCATGTCCACACGATTCAAAGTGGATAATCATGAATTGGATTTAAGATATGTGGAATTTTAAAGTTTTATCTCAGGGTAAGAGCTAAAAGTTCAGACAAATTAAAAACAATTAAAATACAGCCATCAAAATTAAGGCTAGTTTAAGTCATTCATTATTGAATCGTATTTTTGAGTATAAAAATCAATAATGCAAAAACCGCTAAGCTTTATTTATCTCCAATTTTTACTGCTCATCATTTCACTTTTGGTTTTAATCCATTTTTTTTCGATTGGTGGAGCATTTGACCTTAAGCTCATCCAATTTTGGATGAGTCCTCAAGGGGAGTTTTTTCTTAAACATCATTGGTATTTGGATTCGTTGAATCATCAATATGTGAAGCAGCTTCTGATCATTGTGTATATAAGTTTTCTTGGGCTATGGATCGCTTCTTTTAAGTCCAGACAACTGCGATTAATGCGAGCAACCTATCTTTATTTATTTCTGATGGTCATCTTGTCGACATCGGTGATTGGAATTTTGAAATCACAATCTAACCATGCCTGTCCTTGGGATATGGTCATTCCTGCGGGTCATTCATATATGTGGCATTTTAATCAGACCGGTGGACATTGCTTCCCAGGTGGTCATGCCTCCACAGGTTTTGCCTTAATGGTGGGTTATTTTGTTTATCGAGTTAAACATCATCGTCGTGCAATATTTTATCTGATTGCAGGCATCATTTTAGGATTTGGGATGGGCTGGGCACAGATGATGCGTGGGGCACATTTTTTGAGTCATAACCTATGGACGGGCTGGATCATCTGGTTTATCAATGTATTGGTATATACCATCAGTTATCCTGATCTTAAAAAATCAGTATTTGAAAAATGAGTTAAAAGGCATGGATGCAAAAGAATTTGAATGATGGAGTACTTAGGATGAATAGATTCATCGAGCCATATATAGACCAACTGATCAATCTTATGCTGAAATTACAAAGTCTTAAATCATTAAAGTTTTAAGACACGACATTGCGAGATAAATCATTGTGTAAAGGGATCTGAACAATGACATGCAATCCGCCGAGCTGCTCACTTTTTTGAAAAATGATTTTCCCGCCGAGTCGTTCAGTCGCTTTATCTACGATCGAAAGCCCTAAACCACTCCCAGTTTCAAGGTGCTGATGGACACGGTAGAAACGTTTAAGAATTTGTTCGTATTGATCAGGCGGAATGCCTGGCCCACTATCCTCAATGTAAATGATCGCTTGATCTTGTTCTAAAAATGCTGAAACGTTGATGACGCCTTGGTTCGGGGTGTATTTAATTGCATTGTCAATCAAATTATAAATAATGGAATGTACACCAGATTCTTGACTAAGGATCTTCACATCTTCTTGTCGTTCCATGCCGAGGTCGATCTCTTTTTCAATCGCAAGGTGGATCAGCTGTTCAACGCACTGGATAGCCACCTCATTAATTAAAAAATATCGTTCGTGTTCTTGATTCAGTACAAATGCATCTTGTTTGGCTAAACTCAACAGTTGGCTGACCAAATGTTGTATTCGTGCCAAACCATGACTCAGTTTCATTAACGATGCATGATGTGGAAGTTCTCGTAATAAAATTTGTGTCTGTAAATTTAGAGCCGTAATTGGGGTTCTCAACTCGTGTGCGGCATCGGCAACAAATTGTTTTTGTTCGAGTTGTGCATCAGAGATCCGTTGAAATAAATGATTGATTTCTTGGATGCTGGGTACAATTTCAATGGGATAATGATCTGAACAAATCGGAGTGAGTTCATTGGGTTTGCGTTCAATCAGCTCAGATTTAAAATTTTCAATCGGCTTAAAACTACGTCGAATAATATAACTTAAACCCCAAATGGCGAAAGGCATAATGATCAGATAGGGCAGAAACATATTCCAAGCCAGTTCAAGCGCAAGATTCTGGCGTACTGATTTTTGTTGACTGACTTGAATTTGCAAACCTTTAAGCGGAATAACATAAGTTTGCCATTCACCATGAGGTGTTGCTTGAAGGTAAAAGCCTGAAGTGCGAACAGGGTTCACCAACAACTGAAATTGGTGAGTTAAATGGTTATTGTCTTGATAGTGCCAAACATCAACAAATAAGTCTTCTTCATAATAATGCTTAAGATGATCAAATTGAGATTGCACAGGTTGAGGATTAAATTTAGCAACACGTTCTGCAAGATTCCGCATTTGTGCATCTAAAATTTCATTGGTTTCTTCAAGCGCTATACGATACGCAGAAAACACCAATAAACACCCCATAAGCACACTAAATAACGAAGTATAAAGAATGAGCTTTTTTTGAAGTGAATAGGGTTTGTTTTTCATGATTTGATGGCTTCACTGCCAAGGCGATAGCCTAAACCGCGAACATTACGAATGAAGTTTTTACCGAGCTTGGCACGGATATGGTGTATATAGACCTCAATGGTATTGCTATACACTTCACTGTCAATGTCATACATTTTTTCTTCCAAATTAGACTTGGAAAAAATTTTATTGGGATGACTCATGAGAGGAATGAGCAAAGCCCATTCACGGTTCGAAAATTCAATAATGTCATTATCAAAATGCGCAATATGCTGTTCAACATCAAGGGTGAGATGACCATAATGTAGCTTTGGGGATTGATCAGTGGTGGTGACTTGGGCACTACGGCGAATCAACGCCTGAATTCGAGCTAAAAGCTCCTCAAACTCATACGGTTTCACTAAATAATCATCAGCACCTTGGTTTAAACCTTCCACACGATTATGTAGCTGATCCCGCGCTGAAATAATTAAAACTGGCAGTTGGCTCTGAGTTTGACGAATATGTTTTAAGACTTGCATGCCATCCATCATCGGTAAGCCTAGATCAAGCAGTACCACATCATATTTTTGTTCCGATATTTTTTTTAAACCATCAAATCCGTTATTCACCCAGTCAACTTCAAAATGATGGTATTGCAACAATGTGAGCGTTGATTCAGCAATCATAAAGTCATCTTCGATAATAAGAATTTTATACATGACTAAGCTCTCGGTGTAGTGATCGTTTGGCATTGCTGAAGCATATTTAAGTGTGGGTCAGCGGTATTTGTTTTTATCCCCAACAAATTTATCAGAGTTGGGAATAGATTGTCTTGCGATAATGTTGATTTTTGGAGTTGTGACAAGCACTTTACATCTGATGGTTGATTCTCTTGCCATTGCTTTGAGAACCACATCATCATGGGAATGTGGGTTTGCTGAGAAGGGGCAATCGCATAGGGTGCACCATGTAAGTACAAGCCACTTTCACCTGTAGATTCACCATGATCAGATAAATACCAAAATGCTGTTTGATATTTTGCTTGTTCTTTTAATGTGCCAATCAATTGACTCAAGACATGATCGGTATAGAGAATTGAATTGTCATAACTGTTTAACACTTCTTGTTGACTACAGCCCTGAATCGCATTGGTATCACAGGTTGGTTTGAAGCGTTGAAATTCAGTTGGACTACGTTTGTAATAAGCAGGTCCATGACTTCCCATTTGATGTAAAACGATGAGATGTGACTGTGGATCATGTGGAGCTAATTGCTTGAGATAGGATTTTAAGCTATCCACTAAAATTTCATCGGAGCACTCTCCATCTGAACTACACCATTTAGTTTTGAGTACGGGGGAAATGACAAATTGTTCAACACGATTACAGACATCTTTACAGCCCGAATTATTATCAATCCAAGTGACTTTGTAGCCCGTTCGTTGTGCAATATCAAGCAACCCTTCACGATGATGTGCGAGTTTGGCATCGTAATGATCACGAGTCATTCCAGAAAACATGCATGGAACTGAAACGGCTGTGGCTGTACCGCATGAGCTGACATTTGAAAAGTTGATTAAATCTAATTTAGACAGCTCGGGATTGGTTTGTTTCGCATAACCATTCAACGCAAAACTTTCTGCACGAGCAGTTTCACCCACCACCAATAGCATGATTTTGGGTGTTGATACTGTCCCAGTATGTTGAATCAGGTGTGCATCTTGGCCATAAGAAATTAGAGGCAAGTTTTCTTGCGGTCTTTGTTTTTTATAATATGACCATGATGAAGCAACGACATTTTGAGGAGAAATCATTCCTTTTAAATCACGATTTTCTCTAAATATCGCGACATAATCCACATAATAGGCAAATATAAAACCCATCAAAATCAAGAGTGATGCAGAAATATGAATGAGTTTTTTTAAAAGGGTTGTTTTGATATTTTCGGGTTTAATTTTGACTGTAAATAAAACAATTAAAGGTAGACAGATAAATAGAATTAGCCATATCAAAAAATTAAAATTTAGCAAATCAAATGCTTCACGATGATCGGTCTGCATCATATTTTGAATTTGATCAGCATTGATCACAGCACCCAAACTATTCACAAAGTAAGCACTGAGACCACCTAAAATTATCCATAAAAAAGAAAAAAGTTTGGCGTTGATTTTCCAATGAATGAGCTGGAAAATGAAATTGTAGATGGAAATGATCACGCCCGCTGAGGCGATCATAAATAGGAAATATTGAATGCCTTGATGCGTTGTCAAAGATGCGAGTTTTTGAAAAAACAAAAAATTGAGACCAATACTGAGCCACAGCGCCATACATAAATTAAATGTCGACAGGGAAACATGTGAAATTTTAGAGATTGGCTTTAATTCTTTGAACATGCCTGAAACATTAAAAATTTGGATGAGTTCATGCTAAACAACGAAACTTAAAATGTTCTTAATGATCAAGCGATTTAAATCGCTAGAAATTACTTTTCTAAAGAAATAATGCAATTGTGACTAATGTCATTAATTTGATTTTCTATGAAAATGACATCATCCCATTTCTGCATTTGAGCCATGAGCCATTTGAAGTCGTTAGGATCCGGCGAAATATCATTATCAACAAAGCTGCGAATAATATTTTGAATAGCATGGTATTTTTGGACATGAATTGTTTCAGAACATTCAAAACGGATGATATGAAATTTGATGAGTAAATCCCAAACATCCTTAAAATTTTCTAACTGCTGGAGTTCCTGCTGTGCTTTTTGGATAGCATGACATAAGGCTTTTAAGGTATTGGGGTTGCAGGTTGCCCATTCATCAGTTACCGCCAATACTTTATCTGCCACAGCGGGGATAATCGCTTGGCTAGAGATTATTTTATGTCCAATGCCCATGATTTCAGCTTCGGTGTTCCAAGGCTCACCCACACAGAATCCATCGATGTGGTGATTATTTAAAGCTTCGACCATATATGGAGGAGGTAGGGTTTGAAGTTGGATTTTTTTTGCTAAATTTTGATCAGCTAAAGCAAGCCATTCTCTTAGACAATAATGATGAATCGACTGTTTAAACACATGTGCAAATTTAATAGTTTTGCTTAAATATTTATCTTTTATCATGGCTTCAACGATTTTCTCAGCCGATATTAAAGGTGCATCCTCAGCATGGATCCCAAGCTCAAAGCAAAGTTTCTGACTTAAAGTAATAAAGGCACGATTTTGACTTAATATCAGTGGCGTTTTAAGCGGAATTCCCAATTGATCTTGACCAATTGCTGCTGCGGGAAGCATTGCGGATAGACAATGCGCCGCATCTAAAAATCCAAATGCCAAGCGATCTCTTAAGCTTGCCCACGAAGCTTCACGCACCAATTCAACATTTAAACCCACTTCATTAAAAAAGCCACGATGTTCCGCCCACAACAGTGCAATACAGTCGAGCAAAGGGATATAGCCAAGTTGGATCTGGTTTTTTTCTAAATTTGACATAATGTATTCCTGATTCATCCTGTGCCATTTTTAATGGTTAATTTCCGTTGAGTGCATTATTGAAAATTAAGTCAATTTAATCACTTTAGTCTTTAAATTGTGATTGAAGTAATGCTTGAGCATCGAGTAAACGGCGTGCCATTTCTCCCATCGTCATACGATGGCTCATGGCATTTTTTCTAAGCAATTGAAAGGCTTGATCTTCAGTGAGTGTCTGCATTTGCATTAATAATACTTTGGCTTTTTCAATATCTTTACGATCAGCAAGTTTGCATTTGGTTTCAGCCAAATCATTGATGAGTTTCTTGTGCTTTTTAAACTGTTCAATCGAGATTTCTAAAATACTGTCTAATTTAGCTGGATCAATGCCATCTACGATATAAGCAGTCACACCTGCATCAATTGCACTTCGAATGGTTTCTTTATTTGAATTCTGGGTGAAAAGCACAGTTGGCAAATCAAATTGGCTGACACAGCTTTCGATAATATCTCGGTGTGGATGGTCCATGTCCAATAAAATGACATCAGCATTTAAGCTGTTCAAATTAGTACTATTGAGATGGTCAATCGATAAGCAAGCTACGACATCAAAGTCATGTTCAACTAAGGATTTCCGAATATAAGAAGCACGTTCAAGGTCGTCATCTATAAGTGCAATTTTAAGATTTGGCATATTAAAGTCAGGGAATACCTAAAATGCAGAAAACACAAAACACAAGCAAAAAGTAGACCAAAAATCAGGTTTTTTGATTATCTACGTTCAGTTACGCACTTGTGTTCAACAGGATGGGGAGTTATATCGATTTTTTGATCGATGGTTTTGCACTAAAAAGTGACGTTGATGTGCAGATTTAAGGCAATTTTAAAAGCGTATTATTTTTATACATGAGATGAAAATGAAATCAATTCAATTTAATGGGGTAATTAAATATTTGTTTTCAGCATTTAATTCATTGATAAAAAATGACTAAATTAAAAAAATATATCAGTTGGCACACTCTATGCTTTTCCACCTACAAGTCAAAGAAGACTTTAAAAATTTGTGAGACGGCCAACGACGTCCGTTCTGATCGAATTCATTTCACCTTTGGTGCAGTGAATAATCCAATACGTTCAGTTCAGGTGGAGACGGATGATGTCTACAAATTTGAATGCTAAAAAAGTAACAAAAATTAGTTTATTTAACTTTAGTGATGCTGCGATGAGAGCCTTCCATATGAGTTGGCTTGCTTTTTTTGTCTGTTTTTTTGCATGGTTCGCTTGTGCACCGCTCATGCCTGTAATCGCAGGTGAGTTCAATTTAACCAAAGATCAAATCGCCAATATTAATATTGCAGCGGTTGCGATCACCATTCTTGTTCGTCTGATCGTTGGACCGCTCTGCGATAAATACGGCCCACGCAAAACCTATACGGTCTTACTGATCCTCGGCAGTATTCCTGTGTTTGGGGTAGCTTCAGCAAATAGCTATGAGTCATTTTTGTTTTTCCGCTTACTCATCGGTGCCATTGGGGCAAGCTTTGTCATCACGCAATATCACACCAGTATCATGTTTGCTCCCAATGTGGTCGGTACCGCTAATGCTACAACAGCAGGTTGGGGAAATGCTGGAGGGGGTGCAACACAAGTGTTAATGCCACTCATGCTAGCAGCCTTGGTGATGTTTGGTGTTGAGCAAACGATGGGATGGAGAATTGCCTTGGTTGTCCCAGGTGTACTTATGCTGCTCGTTGGTGTGATGTATTGGAAATTTACGCAAGATGCGCCGCAAGGAAACTTTAAAGAATTACGTGAGCAAGGTGTATCAGTTGGTTCTGATAAAAAAGGCGGTATGGCGATCTTAATGCATGCTGCCCGTAACTATCGGGTTTGGATTCTATTTGGGGCTTATGCAGCATGTTTCGGGATCGAAATTTTTATTCATAACATCGTTGCGATGTATTACGTGGAAAATTTCCAATTTGGGTTAAAAGAAGCAGGGATGGCCGCAGGTATCTTCGGTCTGTTAGCGCTATTTGCACGTGCTTTGGGTGGCATTGTCTCGGATAAAGTTGCCACTAAAAAAGGCTTAGATGGTCGTACGAAAGTATTGTTCGGCATGATTCTTTTCGAAGGTCTATTCCTTATTCTGTTCTCTCAAATGAATTCGGCAATGCTTGCCATCCTAGCAATGACGGTCTTCGCGCTGTTTACTCATATGGCATGTGGGGCAACCTATGCATTGGTACCCTTTATTGATCGTGATGCTTTGGGCGGTGTCGCTGGAATTATTGGCGCTGGCGGCAATGTGGGTGCTGTAGCAGCAGGCTTTCTCCTTAAAGGCATGTTAGATATTCAAACCACACTCATGATACTTGGTGGTCTGGTGGTTATCGCAGCAAGTTGCGTACTGACGATTCGTTTCTCTGTCGAACATAAAGAAAAAGAACAACGCTTATTCGAACAAGCGGTGAATGAACGGAACCTAGCAGAAGCACAAAACTGAGCCATTCATTCAATCTAGAACCTCAGCGTTAGATCAAGAATCAAAGCATTGGAGACAAATATGAAAATCATCATGATTGGCCATGGCATGGTCGGACACAAATTTATCGAATCAGTGTTAGAGCATGCAGGTGATGAGGTTGAAATCACAATTTTGGCAGAAGAACCTCGATTAGCTTATGACCGTGTCCATTTGACTGAATATTTCAGTGGTAAATCGGTGAAAGATTTAACCTTATGTCGCGGAGATTTTGCTGATGCTTATGGGATTGATCTTCGTTTAAGCACTAAAGCAGTCGAAATTGATCAAATCAGTAAAACAGTCACCACAGACCAAGGTGATGTATTCAGTTTTGATAAATTGGTGTTGGCAACAGGCTCTTATGCCTTTGTTCCGCCCATTCCAGGTAATGACCGTGATCACTGTTTTGTTTACCGCACCATCGATGACTTAGACGCCCTTAAACAAGCAAGCTTAAAGGCGAAAACTGGGGTGGTGATTGGTGGTGGTTTATTGGGTCTAGAAGCAGCCAAAGCATTACGAGATTTGAATTTGGAAACGCACGTGGTCGAATTTGCGCCACGTTTGATGGCGGTACAGATTGACGATTTGGGCGGAAACGTTCTACGTACAAAAATCGAAAATTTAGGGGTGAAAGTTCATACTCAAAAAGCCACATCTTGTATTGAAGACGGTATATCAAGCACACATGTGATGAAGTTCGGTGATGGTAGTGAACTTGAAACCGATATCATTTTATTCTCAGCCGGTATACGTCCTCGTGATGAACTTGCACGTCAAAGTGGTTTAGTCATTGGAGAGCGTGGTGGTATTGCGATTAATGATTTTTGTCAAACATCTCATCCAGATATTTATGCCATAGGGGAGTGTGCCCTTTGGCAAAATAAGATTTATGGCTTAGTTGCACCCGGTTATGACATGGCGCGTATTGCTGCAAAGCATGTGATGGAACATCCATGTAATGAGTTTGCTGGTGCAGATATGAGTACCAAACTTAAACTTATGGGCGTGGATGTCGCCTCAGTTGGGGATGCACATGCCATGACATCCAATGCTTTGAGCTACTTCTATGCAGATGAAGACAGTCAAGTTTATAAAAAAATTGTGGTCGATGGGGCTAAAACAAGATTGCTTGGAGCCGTCTTGGTCGGTTGTGCGAAAGAATACAATGACTTATTACAAATGATGCTGAACGGATTGGCTTTACCTGAAAATCCTGAAAGCTTGATTATGCCGGGTTACACACAATCCACGACACAAACGGGAGGTAGTGGTGTTGATTTACTCCCAGACAGTGCAACCATCTGTTCATGTAATAACGTTTCTAAAGCTGATATTTGTTCAGCGATTGTAGAGGGATCAACCTCGTTAGGTGCGCTTAAAAAATGTACCAAAGCAGCTACTGCATGTGGTGGTTGTGCGCCACTTGTGACACAAGTGCTAAGAGCAGAATTACAACGTCAAGGGGTTACAGTCAATAATCACCTGTGTGAACACTTTGCTTATTCTCGCCAAGAGCTGTATCACTTGGTGCGAGTCAATGAAATTAAAACATTTGATACGCTTATTGAGCAACATGGTCATGGCATGGGCTGTGACATTTGTAAACCAACGGTTGCCAATATCTTAGCGTCTTGCTGGAATGATTTTATACTTAAACCAAGTCATGCTGGCTTACAAGACAGTAATGATTATTATCTAGGCAATATCCAAAAAGATGGGACGTATTCAGTCGTACCGCGTATGGCAGGAGGTGAAGTTACGCCTGATGGCTTAATTGCCATTGGTCAAATTGCCAAAGAATACGGACTGTATACCAAATTCACGGGTGGACAGCGTGTCGATATGTTTGGCGCACAAGTACATCAATTACCAGAAATCTGGACCAAACTGATTCAAGCAGGTTTTGAATCAGGGCATGCCTACGGTAAATCATTGCGCACGGTGAAATCGTGTGTTGGAAGTACATGGTGTCGTTATGGGGTGGATGATTCAGTCGGTTTAGCCATCCTCTTAGAAAATCGTTATAAAGGTTTACGTTCCCCGCATAAAACCAAAATGGCCGTCTCAGGTTGTACCCGTGAATGTGCCGAAGCACAAAGTAAAGATGTGGGTGCGATTGCAACTGAAAAAGGTTGGAATTTATATGTGTGTGGAAATGGTGGCATGAAACCTCGTCATGCCGAACTATTAGCATCTGATCTCGATACCCAAACCTTAATTCGTTATATCGACCGTTTTTTTATGTTCTACATTCAAACGGCTGACCGATTACAACGGACTTCGGTATGGCGTGACAACTTAGAAGGTGGTCTAGATTATCTTAAAGATGTGATTGTTCATGATTCTCTTGGTATTGCGGATGAGTTAGAACATCGCATGAGCCATGTGATTGGAACGTACCAAGATGAATGGCGCACTGCAATAGAAGATCCTGAGGTTCGTAAACGCTTTATTACTTTCGTGAATGAAAAAGCTGAAGCACAGCATGATCCACACGTTCAATTTGCTGAGGTTCGCGGACAAATCCGTCCTAAAACTCAAGCAGAGCGCGACATGAGTCGTATTCCTGTAGTGGAAGCTTAAAACAAAAACAAAGGAACAATGACATAAAGGAACAATGACATGACAATTTTACAAGATATGAATGAACTGAATTGGATACAGGTCTGTGCACTCGATGAAATTACGCCAAATACAGGTGTATGTGCACTCATTCAAAATCAGCAAATTGCGATCTTCCGTATTGGCAATGAAAAACGTGTCTATGCCCTCAGCAATCAAGATCCGTTTAGCCAAGCATTTGTGATGTCACGTGGGATTGTAGGTGATTTACAAGGTGAACGTGTGGTGGCATCACCCATTTATAAACAGCATTTCAGTTTGGCTACAGGACGTTGTTTAGAAGATAAAGATCAAAAACTTTTGGTCTTTCCAAGCAAAATTGAAAATGGACAAGTTTGTATTAGCCCAACTCCTCAAAAAACCTATATCACCAATACAGGCACCTCACAGGAAAAAATGAAATTAGTGCTGATTGGGAATGGTCTAGCAGGTATGCGCTGTTTAGAAGATTTACTGGATATGGCGCCTGATCGTTATGAGATCACAGTCATCGGTGAAGAGCCGTGGGGTAACTATAACCGTATTATGCTTTCCCCAGTGTTGTCAGGTGAAAAAACCATCGAAGACATCATGTTACACCCACACGCTTGGTATGTAGAAAAAGGAATTCGATTTATTGCCGGTGATGCCGCCGTACGGATTGATCGTCCTCGTAAACAAGTGCATACCCAGAAGGGAGAGGTTGTGGATTATGACCGTTTGATCTTAGCGACAGGTTCAAGACCCTTTATCCCACCGATTCAAGGAGCTGACCTGAAAGGTGTGATGAGCTTCCGTGATATCTATGATGTCAACAATATGCTCGCATATTGCAAAACGAAAAAAAATGCGGTGGTGATTGGCGGTGGATTGCTTGGACTTGAAGCCGCCTATGGGCTGAAACAACGTGGCATGAATGTCACCGTTTTACATTTGATGGATCGCATCATGGACCGTCAATTGGATCCGAAAGCCAGCCAAATGCTCAAACAATCCATCGAGCAAAAAGGTATCCGTATTATGACAAAAGCAAATACTGAATCTTTGAGAGGTCAAGATGGTCATGTCACCCATATTCATCTGCAAGATGGGTCGATTCTTAATGCCGATTTAGTAGTTTTTGCAGTCGGTATTCGTCCCAATATGAGTTTGGCACAAAGTGCGGGATTACGTTGTAATCGTGGTGTTTTGGTCAATGATACGATGCAAACATTTGATCCACGTATCTATGCAGTCGGTGAGTGTATTGAGCATCGTCATCAAACCTTTGGTTTGGTTGAGCCGTTATGGGGACAAGCCTTTATTTGTGCCTCACATTTGGCCGAACATGGCAGCTTAACCTTTAAAGCACCGACGGTTCCCACCCAGCTTAAAGTGAGTGGTTGCGATGTCTTTTCAGCTGGATGCATTGATTTAGAACACACAGGCGCTGAAAAAGATTTTGAAGATATCATCCTAAATGATGAAAAACGGCAAATTTACAAACGCATTATCATCCAAAAAGATAAGGTCATTGGTGCCGTATTATTCGGTGACACCGAAGATGGCACTTGGTATGCAGAATTGATTGCCGATCAAACACCGATTACTTCCATTCGAAACAAATTATTGTTTGGTCAAGATTTTGCATTAAAGAAAGCAGGATAAATACCGTCTTTTATAAATTGAGTGATTTCAAAAAAAGTGATTAATTTTAAAAAAGACCTCTGAAATATTGAACTGTAATATTCGATGCGATATTTCATTCAATTTTTAATGGGTTTCGACCATTCAAATTGATCCTCAACATATTAAGGAGCTGAGCAGCCATGAATAGTATCCCGCTGATGCAGTTGCATAGCTCTGGTGAATCTGACACCTTGGTGACACAGACGACCTGTCCATATTGTGGTGTGGGATGTGGTGTGACAGCAAAAGTCACGCAAACACCTTTAGGGCAAAAAGTGTCAATTGAAGGTGACATCAATCATCCTTCAAATTACGGCAAGTTATGTATTAAAGGCAGTAATTTAGCAGATACAGTGGGTTTAGAAACCCGTGTGCTACAACCGATGATTGGTCGCAGAGGAGCTAGACAAGCAACCCATTGGGATACGGCGTTAAATACTATTGCAGACAAATTTCAACAATGTATTGATCAATATGGAACTGACAGTATTGCCTTCTATGTCTCTGGACAGTTACTCACCGAAGATTATTATGTGGTGAATAAGTTTGTAAAAGGGTATTTGGGCACTGCTAATATTGATACCAATTCTCGTTTATGTATGTCTTCGGCAGTCGCAGCGCATAAACGTGCATTTGGAGAAGATCTAGTCCCTGCAAGCTATGAAGATTTTGAGCAGACAGATATGGTGGTACTGGTCGGCTCCAACACCGCTTGGTGTCATCCTATACTTTATCAACGCATGATGAAGATCAAAGAAAATCGAGATTTATGTGTTGTTGTGATTGATCCGCGCTTTACCAGTACCTGTGAAAGTGCTGATCTGCATTTACCGATATTACCCGGTCAAGACGTTGCACTGTTTAATGGCTTATTACAATATTTAGTCCAACATGGGTATGCAGACCATGAATTTATCTCGCATCACACACAAGGTTTTGAAGATAGCTTAGCAAGTAGTGATCCAGAATCTTCGCTTGAAGCAGTGGCTAAACGCACAGCTATTTCTGTAGAAAAATTAACGCAGTTTTATGAAAAATTTGCTCAACATAAAAAAGTGATGACGCTATTTTCTATGGGGGTGAATCAGTCTTCACGTGGGGTGGATAAAGCCAATAGCATAATCAATTGTCATCTCGTCAGTGGCAAAATTGGTCAACTGGGTTCAGCACCTTTTTCAATGACAGGACAACCGAATGCAATGGGTGGGCGTGAAGTCGGTGGACTGGCAAATATGCTCGCAGCTCATCTGGATATAGAAAATGTTCAACATCAGCAATTGGTGCAAGATTTTTGGCAAAGTCCTCGTATTGCAACACAGGCGGGTTTAAAAGCCGTTGATTTATTTCATGCTGTTGAAAGTGGAAAAATTAAAGCGATTTGGATTATGGCGACCAATCCAGTGGTCAGTATGCCCGATGCAGATCAGATTAAGCGTGCGCTAGAAAAATGCGAAATGGTGGTGGTATCTGATATTTGCATGGAGACGGATACTACCGCTTTTGCGGATGTACTCTTACCTGCTTTGGGGTGGGGGGAAAAAGATGGCACAGTCACTAGCTCGGAACGCAGGATGACTCGGCAACATGCATTTTTAAATGCGACTGCTGAAACCAAACCCGATTGGTGGGCAATATCACAAGTCGCACAAAAATTGGGTTTTCAAGGTTTTCATTTTAAAAACAGCTATGAAATTTTTAAAGAACATGCCTGTTTGTCTGCACATCAAAATGCTGAATTATCCTTGAGAGGTAATACGCCACATTTTCGTTACTTCAACTTAAACGGACTGACTCAATTAACTCAAGATGAATATAACGACCTGCAGCCTATTCAATGGCCGGTTTGGCATAAAAATCAAAGCGAGGATACAGTTAAGCGATTATTCACTCAAGGTCAGTTTGCACATGCCGATGGCAAAGCAAAATTTATCGCGACTCAAGCCATAAATCCTGTCAATAATATGAGTCCTGAGTATCCCTTGATATTAAATACCGGACGTATTCGGGATCAATGGCATACCATGAGTCGAACAGGTTTATCTGCAAACTTAAGTACGCACCGTGCTGAACCCTATTGTGAAATTCATCCAAATGATGCTCTCAAATATGGCATTAGAGACCAAGCCCTAGTTGAATTAAAATCAGCTTGGGGAGTCTGTGTGCTCAAAGCCCAGATCAGTGAAAATATTCGCCGTGGACAAGTTTTTGCGCCCATTCATTGGAATGATCAAGTTGCTTCGGATGCTCGGATTGGGAAGGTGGTTAATCCAGTGGTGGATCAACTGTCTGGTGAGCCTGAATTTAAACATACACCTGTGATGCTACAGCCCTTTTATACTCAATGGCAGGGCGTACTCTATGTTCGCCCAGCATATGAACCATTATTACACAATATTTTAAATCAGATGGCATGGTGGACCAAAATCACGATGGCTAAGACTATCTGTTATGAGTTAGCAGACCGTCAAAAGTTGAGTCATACCACATCTCAACTGAAAGTCTTATTACCATTTACCGATGAAAGCTTTGAATGGCTGAACTTAGAAGACCCTTCTGCTCAAATCTCACATACCGTCATTTTACAAAATGGTGTATTGATCGCAAGTTTGTACATTGCTCCCTCAGCATTGTTACCAGACCGCGATTGGGTGGCAAGCTTATTTAAACGAGAACGTTTAAGTGCAATGCATCGAAAGGCACTACTTGCTGGTCAAGCTATATCAGCAGCAAGCAATGACGGTCCTTTGGTGTGTAGTTGCTTTAAAGTCGGTAAGAATAAAATTATTGATGCGATTAATGAAAATAATATTACGCATGAAACACAAGTGACTGCTTGCTTAAAAGCAGGGGGCAATTGTGGATCGTGTCTACCCGAAATTCGCGGTTTGATTAAAGCTTGTCAAATGGAGCGTACAGAATGAAAAAAATAGTATCAAAAGCTGTAAGTTATCCAAAAACTGACGTGGTGATTCTAGCGGGGGGGCAAGCACGGCGGATGAATGGTATTAATAAGCTTCTACAAAAATTTGACCATGAAATTCAATTCATTAAGATTCATCGACATCTAAAGTCATATGTCGCTAAGGTCTGGGTGAATAGCCATCGGGATCATTCTATTTATAAAAGAATAATTCCATCCGTTGGTTATTTTAAAGATGCTGAAAGTGGTTTTCTAGGTCCATTGATGGGTATGAAAAGCGCGTGGCATCATGTGCAGTCAGATCATGTGTTATTTATTCCATGCGATGTAACATACATTCCCTCAAAAGTTTTGTCTCGCTTACACAAAACCCTCGAATGTCATCCAACAAGTGAAGTTGCTGTAGTTCAATTAAATGGAAAAGCACTTTATCCATTTTGTTTAATGAAAAAGTCAGCATTGGCTAAAATTGAACAACATTTAAAGCAAGGCCAAAGAAGCTTAAGGCTGTGCTTTACTGAGTTAGATATGCAACTCACTCATTTCAAAAATCAAAATATTTTCTTTCATAGCATCAATTCACTTGAAGAGTTACAACAGCATCAACAACTTAATTTTTTGTAAAAACAAATTCTGAATGTCCCCCTTTTTGAATATACAGGCTTAGATTTGATGTAGATGATGAATAAGCTGTTCAAAGCCCAAAGTTGGAACACTTTTTGCTAATTACTTGGCAAGCAAATAGGGCGTAAAGAATAATCCGTAGTGACACGGTGCATATAGCGTCATGGATCAGGCATATGAATAGCATTGCAGATTTCAAAGCAGACTTTAAAAAAACCATGATATTTCAAGATCAATTTGGGCGTCAAAAGCGTAAATTAAGGATCTCAATTACAGATCGATGTAATTTTAAGTGTGTTTACTGTATGCCCGAACATCCAGAATGGATGCAGAAAGATACTTTAGTCAGTTTTGAAGAACTCTATCAATTTTGCAAGTTTATGGTGCAGCAAGGGATTGAGCAGATTCGTATTACGGGTGGCGAGCCTTTAATGCGTCAAGGTGTGATTGATTTTATTCAGCACTTACAAAACCTTAAATCAATAGGCTTAAAGCGAATCGGCATGACCACCAATGGGCATTATTTAAAAAAATACGCGACTGATTTGAAGCAATCGGGTTTGGATGACTTAAATATCAGTCTAGATAGTTTAGATGAAGCCCAATTTGCACAAATAACTCAGCGCTCGCTGGCTCCAGTTTTAGCAGGCATCCTTGCGGCTAAGAAAGCAGGTTTTAACATTAAAATTAATACAGTTTTAATGAAGGGTATCAATGAAAATCAAATCATCAATTTGACGACGTGGTCTAAACAACATGGCTTTGATCAGCGGTTTATTGAATTTATGCCTTTAGATGGTGATCAGAACTGGTCACAAAACCAAGTGGTCAGTGAACAAGAAATACTTAAACAGCTAAGCAGCCGATTTAAAGTTGAAATTTGTCAGGGGCAAGGTTCAAATCCTGCACGTCATTATCTGGTTGATGGTACGCCCATAGGCATTATTTCAACGATTAGTCATTCATTTTGTCATGCGTGTGACCGTTTACGATTAAATGCACAAGGTGAATTTTTTAACTGCTTGTTCGCACCACAGGGGTTAAAAATAAGAAAAGAAATTCAGCAATTATCTAGCAATACATTTGTAGAGAGTGCATTAGATAAGAATGCATATGTAGAGAATTCAGTTTTAGAGAATGCTTCTGCAAAGAATGATCTGCAAGCCAAATTAAAACATTATATCTGGCATAAAGAACAAGGCTTTCATGCCATTCAAAATTCAAAAAATCCTTCTCGAAAAATTAGCATGCATATGATCGGAGGTTAGTTATGTCTGACGTGATAACACAAATGATGAGGATCAAAATCGAAGCTTTTGGCGCAATTCAGCGACTATTACCTGAACAATTGAGTTTTGAAGTCGATAAAGGCGCAATGGTCTCTGAAGTTTTGAATCAAATTACACAGAATCATCCTGATGCATCCCGTTTGCTTGATCGTTGTGCATGTGCTGTTGGAGAGAACATAATTTCAAGACAGAGCCTTTTAGAACAAGAGTGTACTTTGGTTTTATTATCGCCTGTAGCAGGTGGCTGATATGCAATTAAAAGAATTTAATCGAATCCAAGATCAATTATTTTCACAGCAGAATTTTGATGATATTTCTCAATTTCCAGAATGTGGTGGTGTTGGTATTTTTGTAGGTGTGGTACGCAATCATCATCATGGTAAAGCAGTTAAAGCGTTGAAATACACGGCTTATGCGCCTGTTGCAGAAAAAATGATTCGTCAAATTGAACAAGAAGTCCAAGTGAAGTATCAGGTGTCTTACGTTCGAGTCGTTCATCGGATTGGAGCTTTAGGTATAGGAGAGACTGCCATTATTGCGATGTGTTATGCAGATCATCGTCGCGAAGCATTTGCTGCATGTGAAGAGGCCGTTGAGCGGGTAAAACACGAAGTTCCAGTTTGGAAGGAAGAATTCTATGCCGATGGAAGCAGTGAGTTTGTAGAAGGGTGTTGTATCCGTAAAGACCATGTACATGGACTTAAGCATGACCATCATTCTGCACCTACACATAATCAACACACGATTGTCTAATTTTATCGACCAAGTCATAGATCAAAATTTTAAAAAATTTGCTCTTCAGAATGAATCTATAAATTGAATCATAAAAAGGTTTTGCAATGAAAAATGTTGGAATGAAGCCTGAGAGTTACCGCACAGCAATTGCATCGGGTGTACTTCATGCACCATCACATTGCATAGAATTGCTTCGTCATGGCAATACTGAAAAAGGTGATGCGCTTAAAACTGCCCGAATCGCAGGTATATTGGGTGCCAAGCGAACTGATGAGCTGATTCCTCTATGTCATCCTTTACCGATATATCGCGCTGATATTGAATATGAACTTTTTGAAGCCCATGTCGAAATCATTGCAACAGTGGAAACCATTGGTCCGACTGGGGTAGAAATGGAAGCATTGACCGCTGTGAGTCTAGCAGGACTCACACTTTACGATATGCTCAAACCACACTGTGAACCTGAAGATTTATGCTTGGATCAGGTCAAACTTCGTCAAAAGAAAGGTGGCAAGTCACATTTTACGCGTGTACTTAAACAGTGTCTAAAGGCTTCTGTAATTGTTTTATCAGATACCGTGGCTTCAGGTAAGAAACCAGATACTGCGGGACAAAATGTCTTAGACATCTTAGAAAACGCCAATTTTAGCGATATTCGTTATCAAGTCATTCCTGATAGTCCAGAACAATTATTAGCGCTGATCGAACAACAAAAAAATCAATATCCTTTAATTTTAACCGTTGGGGGAACAGGTTTAGGTCCTAAGGATTTAACGGTTGAAACAATACAGCCCTTATTGAGGCGGGAAATTCCAGGGTTGATGGAAGCCTCTCGTAGTTTTGGACAAAAGCGTACGCCTTATGCGGCATTGAGTCGTGGTGTGGCTGGGTATATTGACCATAGTCTTGTCATGACTTTACCCGGAAGTCGTCAAGGTGCCAAAGAGTCTTTGATTGCAGTACTTCCTGCATTGGTTCATCTATTTGATGTTCAAAAAAATATTCCGCATGCAGGAGGCTATCAATGAATCAATTATTCAATGAGCCAACCCAAGAAAAATTGAGAACAACAACTCCTACTGATTCTTCAATACTTCATCTATCTGAACATGAACCTAGTGGATGTGGTGCCGAAGAAGGTTTGATCTCAGTCGATCAAGCTTTAGAGATGATTATTAATCATACGCAACCGTTATCAACTGAAATCATATTGCTGAAGGATGCCTTGAATCATTATTTGGCAAAGCCGATTTATGCTGAAATTGAACTACCCTTATTCTCACAAAGTGCCGTGGATGGATATGCCATTTGCTCAGATCAAATGATTGAGATTCGCAGCCAATTTGACTTAATTGGTGAAATCCGAGCTGGTCAGCTTGTTGAGTTGGAATTAAAGAATGGTCAGGCAGTTCGTATTTTTACAGGAACTAAAATTCCAAAAAATACCTGCACGGTAGCCCGACAAGAAATTGTTGAGTTGGATCAAAAGAACAATATGATTAAACTGACCTCCTCACTTAAATCACACACAGATATTCGTGATGCAGGTGAAGAAATTTCAAAAGGTCAATTATTGGCAGATATTGGACAACAGTTAAATATTGGTGCAATTGCTGCTTTAAGTATGGCAGGGATTAAACAGGTAGAAGTTTATCGATACCCTAAAATTGTTGCTGTGATTACAGGTGATGAAGTTGTTGATCATGTTGCTGATTTACAGTCCGGTAAGATATTTGATGCTAACGCACCCTTAGTTGAAGCATGGTTTAAATCACAAATGAAACACGTCGACATAATGCATGTGCAGGATTCTGCTGAACGAGTTTCGACTTTGTTGAATGAATTGAAAACTCAATATGAGGTCATTATCACGACTGGTGGTGTTTCCGTTGGGGATTATGATTTCATCAGACCTATGGCACTCAAACAAGGCTTTAAGCAAATATTTTGGAAAGTGAAACAAAAGCCCGGCAAACCGATGTTTTTTGCACAATTTAAACCTCAAACTAAAAATTCAGAATCCCAAACTTGTTATTTACTTGGACTGCCTGGAAACCCCGCTGCGGTCTATATCGGTATGCAAATTTACGCATCTACTTTAATTCAATCTCTTCAAGGTCAGAGCAAGGCATTGAATTGGTTCAGTGCAGAACTTCAACATGATTTAAAAATGGATCGCCGTGAACGATTCTTGAGAATGCACGTCAACGTTGATCAAACAAAAATGAAGGTCAACAGTTTGGAAAAACAACAATCACATATGCTCAGCAACTTAATGTTCGCCAATTCCATTGTTAGAATTCCTGCAAATAAAACTTTAGGTGAGGGAGATACAGTACAGGGAGTATTGATTTAAAAGTAGTGATTTAAAAGTAGTGATTTAAAAGCAATTTTGAATAAGGGTATTGTGTTGATTACACTGATCGTACTACTTTTGATTGTTAGAATGTATCTTTTGAGTAGCTAAAGAGCCAATTGATTCTATGTTTGATTGATACCGTTAAAATTTATACAGAAAATAATATTGATTCAGATGATTTTCAATATGCATTTAACTTAGTCGTTTAAATGACTATTAAGTAAGAATAAAAAAAGGAGCAATCATCTGAGATTGCTCCTTTTTTGTTGTATAGCAATTTACTGCGTAGCGACAAACTTAGCGCGAGTAGCATGCAATTTTTTATAGCTTTCGATCAGTCGAAGATGACGGTCTAGGCCTTCTAGCTTCATACTCGTTTGAGCCAAACCATAGAATTTCACATCGCCATGGATAGAGCCAAGTACAGCATTCATACGTTCTTCACCAAACATACGGCGGAAGTTGTATTCGTACTCAGAGAGCTCCATCTCGTCATCAAGTTCGACTTCAAGTACCACATTCATACATTGATAAAAAAGACCGCGTTCTACTGTATTTGTGTTGTACTGTAAGAAAGCTTCAACGAGATCTTTGGCTTCTTCAAATTCTTTTAACGCAAGGTTAATCAGAAGCTTAAGCTCAAGAATGGTCAATTGACCCCATTCAGTATTGTCATCAAACTCAATACCGATCAGGGTTTTGATTTCAGTATAGTCATCAGAATCACATTCTTCTAAACGCTCAAGCAATGCTTCTAAAGCATCATCTTCTAAACGGTGAATATTCAAAATATCTTCACGGAAACCGAGCGATTTATTGGTATTGTCCCAAACAAGGTCTTCAACCAAATACACTTCAGAATAGCCAGGTACTAAAATACGGCATGCTGTTGCACCTAGATGCTTATACACCGCCATATAGACTTCTTTGTCCATGTCTTTAAGAATACCAAATAATTTTTCAGCTTCTTCGGCATTTGAATTTTCACCTTGCGCTGTAAAATCCCATTCTACAAATTCATGGTCTGATTTTGAGCTAAAGAAACGCCAAGACACCACACCACTTGAGTCAATGAAATGTTCAACGAAGTTGTTTGGTTCAGTGACAGCATTGGTGCTAAAGGTTGGCTTTGGTAAATCATTTAAGCCTTCAAAACTACGACCTTGCAATAATTCAGTGAGGCTACGTTCTAATGCGACTTCAAAATTAGGATGTGCGCCAAAAGAAGCAAAAACACCGCCTGTGCGAGGATTCATCAGCGTCACACACATCACAGGGAATTGACCACCCAATGATGCATCTTTAACAAGAACAGGGAAACCTTGTTCTTCTAGACCTTGGATACCAGCAACAATTTTTGGATATTTTGCTAAAACTTCGCTTGGAACATCCGGAAGTGTAATTTCACCTTCCAAAATTTCTTTTTTCACGGCACGTTCAAAGATCTCTGACAGACATTGAACTTGAGCTTCTGCCAAGGTATTCCCAGCGCTCATGCCATTTGAAAGGTATAGGTTTTCAATCAAATTAGAAGGGAAGTAGACCGTTTCACCGTCAGATTGACGCACAAAGGGAAGTGAACAGATACCACGCTCAGTATTCCCAGAGTTAGTGTCATACAAATGTGTTCCTAGAAGCTCATCTTCAGGATCGTAAATGGCTAAGGTGTATTCATCTAAGATTTCTTTGGGTAATTCGCCGTCAGGACCGGGTTGGAACCATTTTTCATCTGGATAATGAACGAACGCAGCATTGGCAATCTCTTCACCCCAAAACTGATCATTATAGAAGAAGTTACAGTTTAAACGCTCAATGAACTCACCTAATGCCGATGCCAAAGCACTTTCTTTGGTCGAGCCTTTACCATTGGTAAAGCACATTGGAGATTGCGCATCACGGATATGCAATGACCACACATTGGGTACGATATTACGCCATGATGCGATTTCAATTTTCATACCTAGACCTGCCAAAATCGCAGACATATTGGCAATGGTTTCTTCAAGCGGTAAATCTTTACCCGCAATAATTGTTTTTCTTTCTGAAGCGAGCGTTGGAATGAGCAATGCTTGCGCATCAGCATCGATACTTTCCACTTCTTCAATGATAAATTCTGGACCAGTCTGAATCACTTTTTTTACGGTGCATCGGTCGATGGATCTCAAGATTCCCTGACGGTCTTTTTCAGAAATATCTGCTGGTAATTCAACCTGAATTTTAAAAATCTGTTTATAGCGATTTTCAGGATCGACTATATTATTTTGCGATAAACGAATATTGTCTGTAGGAATATCGCGTGCAGCACAATAGACTTTTACAAAGTAAGCAGCGCAGAGTGCTGAAGATGCAAGAAAATAATCAAAAGGCCCTGGCGCAGAGCCATCGCCTTTATAGCGGATTGGTTGGTCAGCGATTACTGAAAAGTCATCGAACTTGGCTTCTTGTCGAAGATTGTCAAGATAATTGACTTTGATTTCCATGAAGGCACCTAAAAGTTGTTATCGCTCATATTGATCGTTAACACTAAAAATATAAAAAACTAAGCCGAATCGTAAATCAGAAAGGGACTTAAAACTGGGTGAGAGTCTTGCCTAATACGAGGAACTCTGCGGATATGGGGAGATATTATAAAGAGATTTCGACATATTGATAACTTTAGAATGTATTTCTCTGAAAATAGCGCGTATTTACAAACTCTGAACTGAAATTTTCTATCTTAAAAGACTTAATAATAGTGAAGAGACTTAATAATAGCCTTATAAGCTAAAATAAGTATTTGAACATCGCTCAATTTTTCGCTTGGAAACCTGAAGTGTTTTGGCGATTCATGGTTGTTAAATTTATTTTATTGTCGATTGCTAAGAGTATTCATCGTATGAATAGAGTCAATATAAAGAAACTCAAAATTCAACTGAGCAATGAAAAATGGAGTAAAGAACAAGATATTTTTTTAATTGAAAATAATCATTTAGACATCGAACAGTTAATAGAAAAATTGTCTTTTGATGCAGATGACATTATGGAACGACGTAAAATTCTTGGCTTACTGACTCGGACTCGACAATTGAGAAAGTTTTCGAATAGATAAAATATTAAGCGTACTTCAAATTTAGAATTGCTTTAGAAAACATCAAATAACCATTAACCATATAAAAAAATTATTAGAGCGATATTCATTTAAAATTTTTTAAAGCAGATGTTGGTTCATTCTTTGAATCATTAGACTTTGATCGACAATGAACCTTTTTTTGTAGGCAAGATTGGCTTTAGCGATTAACTTATTTTGCACCAATCATTTTAACCGAAATTTAATTTCGTAATGAAGGCTCGATGTCAGGATTGACCGAATATACATAGGATATGTAAGGATGAATCAATTTCAAAAAAATAGCGTTGTGATTGCACTGGGTTTAAGTCTCGTCAGTTATGCGCATGCTGAAACAAAAAAATCTGTTTTAGCTCAATCTAAAAATCATACAGAAGTAGATCAATTACGTGCAGAAGTGCGAGAGCTTCGCCATTTGTTAGAACAATTTACACAAGCTCAGCAGAAGCAATCTGTTCAATTGCAACAGGTTCAAGAATATTCTACAAATACGAAGCAAACTGATAAAAAAACAAATGGGTTAGGATTAACCCTTGCAGGATCGAACATACATTTCTACGGTAATGTCCGCATGGATGCTCAGTATCAAGCTGAAGGTGGTATAGCATCGAGATCGTATAACCAGATTAGTACGGTTCCCATTGAAGGAATAGCAGAACGCAGTGATGAATTTAAGTCAACGTTGTCTGCAACACGTTTAGGTTTAGATTTCAAAACACCGGTCACAGGTAAAGATGTTTCAGGCAAAATTGAAGTTGATTTCTTAGGTGGTTCTAATTTTGATAATTTACGTATCCGTCATGCGTATGTAAATTATGGAAATTGGCTCATTGGTCAAACATGGTCAAACTTCGCAGTACCAGACTATATGCCTGAGAGTATTGATGCATTAGGTTTTGTCGGTGGAGCAGTTAAACGTACACCGCAAGTTCGCTATAAACACACGTTTAATTCAGATACAAATCTGGTGACTGCTGTTGAAGATCCTAAAGATGCTTCGATCAGTATGCGTATGCCAGCGCTGACTGGTCGTCTGAACCATAAGCTGAGCGATGCATTGTCTGTAAGCGGACGTGCTATGGCGCATGAAAAAAGAATAGACAGTGAAGAAAAGTGGGCTTGGGGTATAGGTGTTGGTGCTAAATACGATTTAAATCCTCAAACCAGTTTCAAAGCGGATTATTACCATGTGAAGGGGGATAGCAGTTTTGTTTCATGGGCGAATAGTGGTGTCTTAAAAACAGCTTCAAATGATTTAGTTCAAAATGAATTTGACTCCATTACTGTGGGAATTACCCAAAAGTTCAATGATCAATTCAGAGGAACACTGGGTTATGGTTTTATGAAGTTTGATGAAGATCAAGAATATATCTCTGCTGTAGCCAATAAAACTGGATCAAATAAAGAACTTTGGCAGGCATGGGCAAATCTGTTTTATAGCCCTGTAAAACCGATTAGTTTAGGTGTGGAATATGTTTATGGTGAACGAACTGCTTTTGCACCAGCGACAAACGGGCAAGACACAGGTATCGACAATCGAGTGAACGCCGTAGCCATTTATAATTTTTAAAGATGTTTGGCTTTTAAAAAGTTTTAAAACTTAATTCGTTTGAATTCTGCATATCTAAATATAGATTTAACTAAGCCCAACAGTAGGATTTATTGGTGGGCTTAGTTTATTGTTGAGCTTACTTTATTGTTGAGCTTAGTTTATTGGTGAATAATATTAAAGCTTCAAATACTGTCAAATGTATCGACTAAGTAAATTATGTGGTTTTAACAGTTCATACAAATATAAGTACATATCTAAACAAAGCACTTGTGGCTTAATACTCAGATTTCACTTAATTTATAAAAACAGTTTTATACCAATATCAACGTCATAATCACTTTATTAACAAAAAAATAAAGCTTAAGGTTTATCAATAAATGAACTAATCATCAAGACTGGGAGCTCGTTTCATGCATCTTGAGGATATCTTGAATACATTTGAAAATTTAAAATCCTTTAGTTCAATTCAATTACAAAAAACACTTCGAGATATTGTCCACGTCTCTGGAAATATTCCTCATCCAGCTCATGGTTATACCTATCAGCGTTGGCAGACATTTGCACAAATCGCGGGGACGAATTTAACACTAGCGAAATGGTTTGAGTCCCACTGTGACGCTTTAAGTATTTTAAATGAACTGAATATAAGAAATATTCCCCAAGGGGTTTGGGCTGTCTGGGCAGCTGAGGGAAGCCAGAATCCATTTCGATGCAACTATGATCCGCAAAATCATTGTACTAATGATCTGGCTCTTAAGGATAAAAATATCATTCAACAGGGTCATGGAGAAAAACTGTGGTGCTCAGGAGCTGATTTTGTGGATTATGGATTGATGACTTTTAAGGACTTAAATAATAAAAGTCTGTTGGGTGTGGTGAATATGCATCATACAGGTATTGAAATTGACCATAGCCATTGGCACGCCGTAGGTATGGGGGCAACCCAAACGGCAAGACTCAATTTTAATAATGTACCTATGAACGTTGTTGGGCAACCCGATGAGTATCTCACTCGTTTAGGATTCTGGCATGGAGCTGCGGGTGTTGCTGCATGCTGGTTTGGTGCAACAGTAAGAATTGCAGTAGCATTAAAAGCATTATTTAAAGATAAAGCAACACCTTATAATGCAATGTATTTAGGTGATGTTTCATCTCAATTGGTTACCACAAAACAACTATTTAAGTCACTCGCAGATAAAATTGATCAAAAACCTTATCTAACCCATGAGTTAGAAATTCGCATATTAAGAGTTCATGTTGAAAAAGTATCGAAATCAGTCATTGAATTAGTAGGCAACGCAATGGGGGCTCGACCGTTTTGTGAAGATGCTATTTTTGCACAATTGGTTGCTGACCTCCCGGTCTTTTTAAGACAGAGTCATGCGGCTCATGATTTAGCAAAAATTGCCGAACTCTCATCCAATACCGTAAAAGAAGATCATGTTCAACATAAAGATCAGGAAGAGCTGAGCCTATGGATGCTTTAAATTTGGAGATGAGTCAAAAAAAGACCGTGGGTAACACAAGTGCATTTATGGATGATCCTAAATCACGTCATATATATGGAAAGGGAACATCAAAACATGACTGGATGAGTTGGGAAGGATTAACAAAGCTTCCAATAATGAATATTGAACAGATTTTTTTAAAGCATGCTAGAGTCGTCATTTTGTCACCTCATCCAGATGATGAAATCCTTGGATGTGCAGGCTTAATTCAACAACTTTATCGACTTAATCGAGAAATTCTAGTGGTCGGTGTAACCAAGGGTACTGCGAGCCACCCACATTCTTCTCAATATTCATCTGATGAGTTAGCTAGATTACGTCCCTTAGAATCGAGACAGGCGCTTGATGTTTTAGTAGGAAAGAATCAGATTCAGTATCTGTCTTTAGGCTTAGTCGATGGAAAAATAACGCAGCAACAAGCTTTATTAGAACAACATCTAAGTACAATCATTCAAGAAAATGACATTTTGATTAGTACGTATGAAAAAGATGGGCACCCTGATCATGAAAGTTTAGGACAATTTGTTACTGAATTTTCACAGAGCAAAGGATTAACACATTTACAGGCCATGATTTGGGCCTGGCATTGGGCTAAACCGAACGATATACAAATTGAATGGACTTCGATTTTAAGATTAGAACTGAATGAAGCGCAGATAGAAAAAAAAGCCAAAGCGATCCAATGCTTTAAGACCCAGATTGAAGATGATAATACTATGCACCAAAGTGCGATTATTCCACCTCATGTCATTGATCGTATTTTGATGCCTTGGGAGTTTTATTTTGATGCAACATAAAATTAAGTACTTTGATCGTTTTTATGATAACAATGATGATCCATGGGGGTATCAATCACATTGGTATGAAGAACGAAAACGCCAAATCTGTCTTGCGATGTTACTGAAATCGCAATATAGCCGTGTTTTAGAAATTGGATGTGCTAATGGATGTTTTTCAAAAAAACTTGCTCAAAGAGCACAATATTTATTGTGTTTAGATGGGCATCCTAAAGCAGTTGAACTCACAAAGAATGCGCTCCAACATCTGAAGCATGTTGATATTGAATGCCGTGTTTTACCACAGGAATTTCCTTCTCAAAAATTTGATCTTATTGTCTTGAGTGAAATTGCATATTATCTCAGTACAGATGAACTGAGTCTTTTAACCGAAAAGTTGTCTGAGCAACTCTCACAGCATGGGATGTTATTGAGTTGTCATTGGCGTCATCCCGTTGCAGATTTTGAATTGGATGGGAATCAAGTCCATCACTTACTGAAGTCACAACTAAAACTGCATCATTATGCCTCATTGACCGATCCTGATTTTTTGATCGATTTATGGACAAAAGAAACGCAAAGCTTGGCTGAACAAGAGGGCATCGTATGATTGGAGTCGTCGTACCTGTACATAACGAAGAAGCTGATTTAACAGAGTGTATTAACGCAATCAACATTGCGATAGGAAAGATTAAATCTCTGAATATTGCTGTAGAAGTGTTATTTGTCATGGATAGTTGCAACGATCATTCCATGGAAATCGTGCAAGGAATGAAGGCTGATTTTATGGTATGCAATTACCAATGTGTAGGTAAAACACGTGCACTTGGTATTGAAGCCTTAATTGAAAAAGGCGTAAATTGGATTGCATGTACCGATGCAGATTCATGCGTACATGAAGATTGGTTGTTAGAACAAATACAACATCAACCGACGGATGTGATTTGCGGTATTGTTGAAATCAATAAATGGGATCATTTGTCTACTGCGAGTAAGCAAAAATACTTGAATCATTACCAAGATCGAATGGGACATCCCCATATACACGGTGCAAATTTATCCTTCAGTCGCGAGGCTTACCTGACAGTGGGCGGTTTTGAACCGCTCCCATCTCATGAAGATGTCAATCTGGTTGAAAAGTTTAAAATGCATCATTATTCAATTATATGGACCAATAAAGTCAGAGTGACCACAAGTAGCCGATTGTTGGCTCGTGCTCCACATGGATTTTCAAGCTTTTTAAGGTCATTAAATGTGGACTAAAATTTCGAATATAATATTGAATAATCGTCTTAGAAATAAAAAAAATAGTGGAAAATTTAAGTTCTTAAAATTGCTCATTATAATTGGAAATTAGGTAGATATTATCAGTTTATATTTTTTAATTTATTGAATTATAAGTAAAAATTTAAATAAATCATTTCTTGGAGTGCTTTACAAATCTTTTTTAGAAAGCATGCTTTAGTACTTTTTTTAATCAAATTACTGTGTATAATTCCGCCAAATTAAAAACCTCTATCCATGATGAATTCTATGCAATATAGAATCTCAAGTAGGGGTTTTTTCTATGGATATACCGTAATGGATTGCCTGAATTCCTTTTTGTGGTGGCGCACACATGATTTACTCAAAAACAGCACTTTTAGATGTACATACTCAGTTAGCTGCTCGAAATCTTGCAACTCGCTTGAGCTTTTTTTCACTTGGACTGAGCACGGCTGCTTGGGCACCTTTGATTCCATTGGCTCAACAACGCTTGCATCTAAATCATGCTGATTTTGGTCTATTGCTGTTGACCATGGGTATAGGCTCGATGTTATCGATGCCAATGACAGGTGCATTAATCAATAAGTTCGGATGTAAAATCCTGATCGGCATAGCACTTATATTGTGCATGATTATTCTTCCATTACTGAGCCTAACTGAAAATGCGCCTTTAATGGCCATCATTTTATTTTTCTTTGGTACGGTGATTGGAAGCTTCGGTGTTGCAATCAACTATCAAGCCGTTGTTATTGAAAAGCAAAATACCAAAACCATGATGTCTGGTTTCCATGGAATGTGCAGTCTAGGTGGGTTATGCGGTGTTTTAGTGATGACGATGTTGTTAGCTTTTGGTGTAATGCCTATGCTTGCAGCATTGGTCATCAGTTTTGTACTTTTGATAATGATCATTGTTGCTGTGCCTTATTGCATTTCTAAGCGCTTTGATCAAGCCCAAAACAATTCGGTAAAATCTCAAGAACAAGACATCAGCAAGGAAAGTCAGAATCAAACATCTAAACCGAATTTAAGTATTATCCTGATAGGCATCGTATGCTTCATCGCTTTTCTTTCTGAGGGAGCGGCTATGGACTGGAGTGGCATTTATCTCGTCAGTAAATTTGGTATAGATGCTTCTTTTGCTGGGCTTGCTTACACCTGTTTTGCATTAACTATGACCATAGGGCGTTTCAGTGGTCGACATGCTTTAAATGCATTAGGTGAGCAAAAACTCATTTCAATCAGTGCTTTAGTTGCAGCTACGGGATTGGTCACGATTGTGATTGCTCCACATTGGAGTATTGTATTGTGTGGCTATTCATTACTGGGTATCGGATGCTCTAATATTGTACCGATCATGTTTTCAAGAGTTGGCCGTCAAACACGAATGCCACAAGCGGCAGCGCTATCTCTAGTATCGACGATAGCGTATACAGGGGGTCTAACTGGTCCAGCATTGGTTGGCTTTTTAAGTGAAATAATTGGACTGAGCTATGTTTTTGCCATGATTTCGATCTTATTGGGATCGATTGTAGTCATTAATCAGTTCACGCGGGTGACTCGAATGTCATAGTTCGAGTTTAAAATAGATACATGAAAATAGATGTTGTATCGCTTTAAAATGAATACCAACAGATAGAATAATTTTTCATACTGAAACAACCTGCTCATAAATGATGGGAAGGTTGTTTGAGCCATTCATATACATTTTGAATCAGTTGTAGCAATTTTCCGACTTATTAAAATATTTTTACAACAGAGGGCTGTACTTTATGAGTCACCAAGTGTTCTCTAAAATCGTTTTTAGATTGTTCTAAATCATCTAAAAAAGCATTTCGCCAATCAATAATGTCAAAACTGTTAATCCCTTGGATCAATTGTTGATAACGTTCCAAACGCTCAGTCCTGCTCATGACCAATGCTTTTTCGAGGGCTTTAACCATGGCATTACAGTCTTCAGGATCGACAATAATTGCTTCTGACATTTGTTCAGCAGCGCCAGTATATTTAGACAGAATCAATACACCTGGATTATGTGGGTCTTGAGCCGCAATATATTCCTTCGCAACTAGATTCATGCCATCACGCAGTGAACTGATCCAACAGACATCCGCAAACCGATACAGTTGCATTAAGGAGTCATGATCAACTGTATTATTGGTATAACTGACTGGTCGCCATTCATCTTGTGCGAAATTTTTATTAATACGATTAATTTGATGATTTAAATTTTCATATAACTCTTCATACGCCGCGATTTCCATGCGGCATGGACATGCGACCTGCAAATCAGTGATTTGTTGATACATTTCCGGATGTTTTTTCAAATATGCTTCAAATGCCGTAAATCGCTCTAATAAACCTTTTGAATAGTCGATACGATCTACACCAATGATCGTTTTAGATTGTCCATAATCGTTGGCTTCAAAAAAGTCAGACATGTTGGGTTGACTGCATTTAGCAATACGCTGAATAGCTTTTGGATTGACCCCGATGGGGTAGCATTTTATTCGTGTTAAATGTTGATTTAAGCTCAATCTCTCAGTATCAATTTGAATACAACCCAATGCTTGAATGATGACAGAACGACAATGTGCATGATCACGCTCAGTTTGTAACCCGACAATGTCATATTCAGTTAAATGATGCAGAAGCGATTTCGACTGCGGTATCTCATTCCACATCTTTGCAGGCGCAAATGGAATGTGAAGAAAAAAACCAATCCTGTTCTGCATCCCTAGTTTTCGACAATGATGAGCAACACTTAAAAAATGATAATCATGCACCCAAATAATATCGTCAGGTTGAGTGATTTCAGCAAGTTTTTCTGCAAAAATTAAATTCACTTGTTGGTAAATTTCATAATCTCGATCTTGTATTTCAATAAGATCTTCACGGTTATGCATAGCTGGCCAAAGAACACTATTGGCATAACCACTATAATAATGTTGATAATGTGACTGTTTTAAAGGGCAGGTTAAATAAGAAACCTGTTGATAGGTTTGCTCTAAAAAAGTAATATCTTGGTTATCCTCAATTTTTTGACCATTCCATCCCAACCATATCCCACCTATGTCATCTAATGCATCTTGCAAGGCTACAGCAAGTCCACCAGCAGCATGCGATTCAGGGTCTGGTAAACTCACACGGTTGGATAAGACAATCAGCCTAGACATAATGTTTCTCCTTGCGTAGATTTATTTCTGAATTGAAAAATGGTTTTTGCGTTGAAATAGTTTGATATAAGTGAGCTAAAAAGCGACTTACTTCATCTACATCATTTAATCTAAACTTTGCTAGCGTTACGCCGTCACCCACCTTGATACTTATGCCATTCAAATGATTTATAAGGTTGAAACCAGCTTCATCTGTAAGGTCATCCCCAATAAAAATGGGACAATAATGCTCAAGTTGATAATGCTGAATGAACGTTTGGATCGCTAGACCTTTGTCAGCTTGTAGAGGAATCAATTCCCATACATATTTACCTTCAATCAATTTAGTAAATGGATATTTTTGCTGAAGATTAACCATGATGGATTGGGCTTGATTTTTTAAATGAGGGGCATTTCTATAATGTAATGTCACAGAATAACTTTTATACTCGACTAAAAGTTCAGGGTAATCTGCACTATATTTTTTGATCTCATTTTTTAAGTTTACTAACTGCTCATTATTTGAATAATTCAAAATAATCTTTTTAGGATTTTCAAAAATTTCTAATCCATGCGAGCCTGCGATCGGTAATTCGACAGGATCAAATAACGAGTAAGCTGTCAAAGCAGATCGTCCTGTAACTGCAAATATAGGTATATCGCTATGTTGAAATTGTTGAATAATATTTAATATTTCGAGTGGAATAAAACTTTTAGAAGGATCAATATTAAATTCAGAAATTGTTCCATCTATATCCAAAAAAATACAATATGAATTCGACTTAGCATTAATTTTTTTAAGAATATAATTAATCTTTTCGCTTTTCGTCATTTTTATTAGTGTCATAGAATAACTACTTTGCTTATATACATAGTACATAAATACTATATATTTCTAATAAGTAGGGCTAAGAATATTTTTTAAATACAAAAGGTTAACCAAAGTTACAATATTCATATTTTGAAATATGATTTCATAATGTTTATTTTAATTTAACTCAATGTTTTATTTGAATATATTGTATTATTAGATTTAATTTAATTTTTTTTAATCTCATATAATCTAGTTTAATCAATAAGGGGGTCGTGGAAATAAGAATTAATATAATAAAAGTGTCATAAAATCGTGAAGCCAAATAACTTAGGATCTTGTTTAAGCGTTAAAGTTTCATCAATAATCAGAGCATTTTATTAAAATAATAAGGTTAATCCATCATGTCTTCCAATGTTTATCCAGCTTATTCATAGCTAAGATAAGCCTTAGGTTTTTACTTTTCCTCTCTGTTTTCAAGATCAACCTTATGCTCTTTATAACTCAATTTTTTCTAGAGCTGTATTAGGTAAATTTTTTAGATGAATCATGGTCTTCAAGTCCATTTCTATTAACAGACGGATTTATTTTTAATAGAATTGAAATAAATCAAGCTTTTATTGACTCCTTAAAAACCATTGTTTTGTTTACAAATATTTCAATGTAATTATATATTATTTTTTAAATCACTGTTTTTAAAAGGGTAATAGGTAAATTGGTATCAATTAGCATCAAATGGAAATGCGATATTTACAAAACGAGTGTTTGGTTGAATTTCATCCAGTGTGATAGTCAGAAATAATACTAATAAAGGAGCATAAAAATGCCAAACTTGTTGAAAGAACGTTTAGTTTATATCCTCAATAGAGACAATAACAATTACTTAGAAACGGTAAATTTTTTTTTAGATCCTGATATTTCTCTATTAGATAAAGAAAAAAAATCGACTCAATTCTTAAAAAATGAATTGGAGCATTTAAATGACTCGAATGCTGACATTGATTTCCCCCAATATTTGTCTGAAATTAAACAGTGGACTAACAATAAACAAAAGCATATTTATTCAGAATACAAAGCCTATTTAAATCGTAGAAAGTCAGGGCAAGATCGAGAGTATTTCAATTCTGTCAGTAGTGTCTTTGAGTTTTTAATCAAAATCGCACCTGTGAAAAAGGTTGATGGTGCTTGGCTTTATAGCTTAACGAATTATTGGAGTGATGCTGATTTTAAGGAACTGATTAGTATTTATTTAGAGGAGCTCGGGCAGGGTTTGGCTCGTGCAAACCATGTCATACTATATAATGACTTACTACAGTCTCTAGGTTTGGAACATTTTGAAGGTTTACTTGAGGACCGTTACTACCATCAACCTGCGATTCAACTGGCGCTGAGTTATGCTTCTCCTGAATTTATCCCTGAAATCGTTGGATTTAATTTAGGCTATGAGCAACTACCTTTACATCTACTCATCACAAATTATGAGTTAAAAGAGTTAGGAATAGATTCTCATTATTTTAACGTCCACATTACAATTGATAATCTTGATTCTGGTCATGCAGCTCAGTCCATCAATGCCATTGAAAAAATAGCCCTGAAATACAAAAACAAAGATGAGTTCTATAACAAGCTTAAAAGAGGCTATGCACTCAATGATCGCGGTGTGTCCTCAACTGAAATTGTTAAAAATTTAAACTTGAATGATATGATCATTAACATCTTTAAGAGAAAAGCGTTGGTCGGGCGCTATGTACATAATGACAAATGTCAGTTCATGGAAAAAACCATTAATGCGTGGTTAAACGATCCTGAACAAATCTCAAATTTCATCGACATATTAAAAGAGAAAAATTGGATCAAAAGAGGTGAAGACCCTGAGTTGAGTCGCTTTTGGAAAATGATTCATGACGTTGATGGAAAAATGTACGGTGTTTTTAATTCTGCTGAAAAACAAATGATCTACGACTGGATCGCCAATGAAACCTATGCTGAATATTCAAAAGATCATAAAAATATCTCAATCACACATCCAGAGTTACACGATTATTCTTTTGCCTATCTAGGAGATGAACAATTGAAGGAGCTGAAAAGGAAGATTGAATTAGAGTCGAGCATACCGTCTAAAATTAATAAACTCATTCCACATCTTGCCCCTCATGCGCATCACACAGAAGTTGGGCTGTGGAGTACTTATCAATATGTTCGTTATTTATTTCCTCAATTGATTATGAAAGCGCATATCTAGTTTGATTTTAATATAAGAAAAAACAATCTAAGGAAAAAGAATATCGAGAAAGATTGTGATCGAATATTGATGTAAAAATATTCAGATTCTTTGAATCTATTGATATTCTTTTTCCTTTAACACCACGGCGTATAATGAATCTGTTTAAGTTTAGATAAAATAAGTTCGACTTATTCAGCCAAGTAAGGTTCAATTGCACACGAATCTATTTTGGCCTCTTCATGCTAAGTAACACCTCACCCGCAACAAAATTAAGTTTTGCAAACAATAAATCAGAGCATATTGGAAGTTTTCTGAGAGCACTTAAACTCAAGAAAGCACGGTATGATTTTGCAGATCGTGTGATTTATGAAGAAACATTAAGACAAGTTGAAAATGCTGAAATTGATAATTTAATTGACATTCAACTTGATTTGGATTGTTCAGTCATGACTGACGGGGACTTTCGCCGTGCTTCTTGGTCTATGGATTTCCTTGAGCAATTGAACGGTATTGAAACCCGTAAGACTCAGCAGGGTTTGCAGTTTAAAGATGCCATCACGAAACCCTATGATATTCGAGTCGTTGATAAAATTACTTTTAATGAAGATCATCTGTGTTTTGCTCAATATCAATATTTGCATAATGCCATTGAAGGGTTTGCCACAGCGAAGTTCTGTTTACCTAGTCCGAATATGATGCTTTTCCCGCATCTGCGTCATAATCGACACTATGCAACTCAGCTCGATTCTTATATTGATGATTTAGGTTCAAGTTTCAGAGCCACGATTTCCGCACTCTATCATCAGGGTTGTCGTTATATCCAGATTAATGATCAATTTCTAGCCTATCTATGTGATGCTCATTATCGAGCCGAAGAACTTAAGCGTGGGATGAATCCAATTGAGTTAGCTGATTATGCTGTTCGCGCATTAAACCTCGCATTAGAAAATAAGCCTGACGACTTATTTGTTGCCTTACATATTGAGCGTGGAAACTTTTGTTCAAGCTGGTTATATCAAGGTGGTTATGAATTTCTAGCAGATCATGTGTTCAATAAACTCAACAATATTGATCGCTATTTTTTAGAATTTGACACTGATCGAGCAGGTGGTTTTGAACCGTTGGCTCAACTAAAACATTTAGATGTCGATGTATTTCTAGGTTTGATTTCGACGAAGAAAGAAATGTTAGAAAATAAGAATGACCTGATTCGCCGTATTCAAGAGGCTTCTCAATTCATGTCACTAGAGCGTTTAGGACTTTGTCTGCAAGCGGGATTTGCGTCTATGGAAGAGGGCAATAAAATTTCCTACGATACTCAGTGGAAAAAAATTAAACTCATGAATGAAGTCGCAAAAGAGGTTTGGGGTTAACTATATCATTGAGTTGAATTGTTTCAATACGCGTTGACTCGCAAAAAAAAACCAGATGCTGATGGGTCTGGTTTTTTTGCACCAAAATATCAAATGAGGAACTAAAATAAATCATCTTAAAAAAATCAGAATTTAATAATAATTTAAACAAAAAATAAGTTTTTGAAAAATAATAATAAATAAAGTTGGCATAAGTCCTGCATTGTCATATTCAAACTTGTATACAAGATGGGATGCAAAATGCGCAATAACAAAATGATCGGTTGCACTGTTTCAGAATGGAACCAAGCCTATGATCAAAAACACATTCAACTCAACGACCTTTACCAATATGTGAGTCAGTTTGATCAAAATGATCCTGCTTGGATCTCGATTGCATCCAAAGAGTTGCTGACTGCGCAAATGAGTGCTTTGAATAAAATCGAACATGCTGAGCAACTTCCTCTTTATGGTGTACCGATTGCAATTAAGGACAATATTGATGTCGCAGGATTTGCCAGCACAGCTGCATGTAAAATTTTAACGGAGATTAAAACGCATGATGCTTTTGTTGTAGCACGTCTTAAACAAGCGGGTGCAATCATTGTTGGTAAAACCAATCTTGATCAATTTGCGACAGGTCTCGTCGGAACACGTTCTCCATTTGGGACAGTACCCAATACTTTTAATTCTGATTACGTCAGTGGTGGTTCGAGTTCAGGTTCAGCGAGTGTGGTTGCTCGTGGTCTTGTGCCGATTGCTTTAGGAACAGATACTGCTGGTTCGGGTCGAGTTCCTGCCGGCTTTAATAATATTGTCGGGCTTAAACCAACCAAAGGGCGGTTCTCCAATACAGGTTTAATGCCTGCATGTAAAAGCATTGATTGTATTTCAATCTTTGGCTTAACGGTGACTGATGCTGAGATCGTGGCAAAAATCATGGAAGGTTATGACACAGCAGACAGTTATTCACGTCATAACCCCAATACAGCACCTGCAAAATTCAATCCAAACCTCAATTTTGCGATTCCTGCTCAATTGGAATTTTTTGCAGATCAACATTCAGCAGCAGCCTTTCAATTGGCTTTAGAACAACTTAAAGCTTTAGGTGCAACTTTAACTCCAATTGATTTTTCAGCATTTTCGAGTTTAGCTGCACAGTTATATCAAGGTCCATGGGTCGCAGAACGTACTGCAGCAGTTGAAGATTTACTGCAAAGTAACACGCAAGATTTTGATCCAACGGTTTTAGAGATTATTCAAAAAGGTCAGCACTATTCAGCAGTAGAGGCTTATCAAGCAGAATATCTGAAACAGGATTTGACGCGTTTGATTCAAATGCAATTGGCTGAATTTGATGCACTGATTGTTCCAACATCACCGACGATCCATAGCATGGCTGAAATGGCAGCTGCACCCATTGAAAATAATAGCCATTTTGGTACTTATACCAATTTCACGAATCTTGCAGACCTCAGTGCTTTAGCGATCCCTGCAGTTTTCCGTGAAGATGGCTTACCTTTTGGGATTACTTTGATCGCTCCAGCTTGGCATGACAGCGCATTGGTTGATTTCGCTAAAAAATGGCAAAAGCATATTCAGTTGCCTTTAGGTGCTCTAAACAAAACATTCCCCATAGATGCCAGCACAAATCAAGAAGTGTCAGATCACCATTTTCGTGTAGCTGTTGTGGGTGCTCATCTGTCAGGTATGCCGCTCAATTTCCAACTCACGACACGCCATGCCGTACATGTTGAAACCACACAGACTTCGGCAGATTACGCGCTATATGCCTTACCAGGTACCGTACCGCCTAAACCCGGTTTAGCCCGCGTTGAACAAAACGTCGGTCATCAAATTATTGTTGAACTTTGGGATATTCCGAAAGCTCGTTTTGGTGAATTTGTTGCCGAGATTCCGACACCATTAGGCATGGGTAATGTCGAATTGGTTGATGGACGATGGGTGAAAGGTTTTATCTGTGAGCCCTATGGTTTAACCGACGCAAAAAATATCAGTGATTTTGGAGGATGGCGTGCCTACATCCAACAGCTGAATCAACTCAAGACCAATACTGCGACAGCTTAAAGCGATCATGATGTTTAAAAAATACGTAAAGAATTGAAAAAAATAGGGGATTAAAATGTTTAAAACTGTTCTGATTGCAAACCGAGGTGAAATTGCTGTTCGCGCTATTCGTACTCTAAAGAAAATGCAGATCACGGCTGTTGCTGTTTATTCAGAAACTGACCGTTATTCACAACACGTATTGGATGCAGATATTGCAGTGTCTTTGGACGGCACAAAACCGAGTGACACCTATTTAAGTATTGAAAAACTGATTGCTGTAGCAAAAAGTACGGGTGCTGAGGCAATTTTTCCAGGTTATGGTTTTTTATCTGAAAGTGCAGATTTTGCGCGTGCCTGCGAAGAAAATGGCATTGCCTTTATGGGGCCAACCGCTGAACAAATTTTAGCATTTGGTTTAAAACATCGTGCGCGTGAACTTGCAGCAGCTGCCAATGTCCCAATGACACCAGGCACAGGTTTACTCCAAAGTCTTGATGAAGCCGTAGTTGAAGCTGAAAAAATTGGTTATCCGATCATGCTTAAAAGTACCGCTGGTGGCGGTGGGATTGGCTTAACACGTTGCGATGATCAAGTTGCTTTGCGTGATGCTTATGACAGTGTGAAACGTTTGGGTGAGCAATTCTTTAAAGACTCGGGTGTGTTTTTAGAACGGTTCATTGATCAAGCACGTCACGTCGAAGTGCAAATCTTTGGCAATGGTGAAGGGCAAGTCGTTGCGCTGGGTGAACGAGACTGTTCGTTACAGCGTCGTAATCAGAAAGTGGTAGAAGAAACGCCAGCGCCCCATTTACCTGAGGCAACACGACAAAAACTACATCAGGCCGCCGTACAACTTGGAAAATTGGTTAAATATCGGAGTGCAGGTACGGTTGAATTTATTTACGATGCCGTACGCGATGAAGTCTACTTTCTTGAAGTCAATACTCGTTTACAGGTCGAACATCCGGTCACTGAAATGGTCACAGGATTAGATCTCATTGAATGCATGTTGAAAGTCGCGGCAGGCGTTGAATTAGATTGGGCATATTTGGCCAACATCCAACCTCAAGGTGCAGCCATTGAAGTTCGAATTTATGCTGAAGATCCAGTCAAAAATTTCCAACCCAGCCCAGGGATCTTGACCGATGTTTATTTCCCTGAAAATGTCCGTGTAGATACTTGGGTCAGCACAGGAACGGAAATTTCACAGTATTTTGATCCGATGATTGCCAAAATTATTGTACATGCAGACGATCGCGAGAGTGCCATTCAAGCACTCAAAAAGGCTTTAGCTACAACTCGACTGAATGGCATTAGTACCAATTTAGATTATGCCCATACCGTGGTTTCAGATGATCGTTTTGAACATATGCAGATTTGGACACGGATGCTGGATGATTTTAAATATGTACCCAACGTTATTGAAGTGATTCAAGCAGGTACACAAAGTTCAATTCAGGATTATCCGGGACGAGTTGGGTATTGGGATATTGGTGTACCACCTTCAGGCCCTATGGATGATTATGCATTCCAATTGGCCAATAAAATTGTGGGTAATGCTCAGGCAGCAGCTGGATTTGAATTTACCTTAGAAGGGCCTAAACTTAAATTTCATGCCGCAAGTATCATTGCATTAACAGGAGCGCCATGTGCTGTTACTTTAGACGGTCAGGCTGTAGATTTTTGGAAACCAATTCAAGTACACGCGGGGCAAACCTTAAAAATTGGTCAGGTTGAGTCAGGTTGCCGTACCTATTTAGCCATCAGACAGGGTTTAAATGTGCCTGAGTATTTAGGCAGTCGTTCCACCTTTGCTTTGGGCAATTTTGGTGGGCATGCAGGGCGTGTATTACGCGTAGGCGATATGATTAAAATGGTCAATCCTGACTTCGCCATTGAGGGATTACCTTTAGCAATCACTGAACCGGAAGCATTGGCAACAGATTTGATTCCGAGTTATGGCAAGGAGTGGGAGATAGGGGTGCTCTATGGTCCACATGGTGCACCTGATTTCTTCAAAGCTGAATACATCGATGAGTTTTTTGCATCAAGTTGGAAAGTTCACTTCAACTCGAATCGATTGGGTATCCGTTTAACTGGCCCAACTCCAAGTTGGGCGCGTGAAAATGGCGGTGAGGCTGGACTACATCCATCCAATGTACATGATTGCGAATATGCGATTGGCGCCATTAACTTTACTGGCGACTTCCCTGTAATTTTAGCCAAAGATGGTCCTAGTCTCGGTGGATTTGTGTGTCCTGTCACGATTGCCAAAGCAGAATTATGGAAAATTGGACAACTTAAAGCCGACGATACAATTCGCTTTTATCCAATATCGATTCAACAAGCCAATGCCTTAGAACAACAGCAACGCACGACCATTGAAAACTTTGCTCAAGCTCGTATGAACATGAACACAGATGTCATGGGCGTTGAGCCTAACAGTATTTTAGCACTTCGTGAAGCAACGCCTGAGACCCCTAAAGCAGTCTATCGTCAGGCAGGTGATAGCTATATCTTGTTAGAATATGGTGAAAATGTACTCGATTTGGGTTTGCGTTTGCGTGTACATCGTTTAATGCAATTAATTCGTGAAGCCAAGCAGGAGGGTATTTTAGAGCTATCTCCTGGTGTGCGTTCGCTTCAGATTAAATATGATGGTTTATGCTTCAACCAAAAAGCGTTGATTGAATTTTTACTCCGTCTTGAAAGTCAAATGGATGATTTACGCGAGATTAAAATTCCATCTCGGATTATTCATTTGCCAATGGCTTTTGAAGATTCGACGACATTAGGTGCCGTTGAACGCTATCAAGAGAGTGTGTGTGCCAAAGCGCCATGGTTGCCGAATAATGTGGACTTTATCCAACGGATTAATGGATTAAGTGACCGACAACAAGTCAAAGATATTATTTTCAATGCCAATTACCTGATTTTAGGTCTAGGCGATGTCTATTTGACTGCGCCTTGCGCGGTGCCTTTGGATCCTCGTCATCGCTTATTGAGCTCTAAGTATAATCCAGCACGGACCTTTACTGCCGAAGGTACTGTGGGGATTGGCGGCATGTATATGTGTATTTATGGTATGGATTCGCCAGGCGGTTACCAATTGATTGGTCGCACGGTACCAATTTGGAATAAGTTCAAAAAGAATAAGCAATTTGGCGATCAACAATGGTTTTTAAGATTTTTTGATCAGATTAAATATTATGAAGTCAGTGAAGCTGAACTTGATCAATTCCGTGCTGACTTTGCACATGGCTTGGCAGAAATTAAAATTGAAGAAACCGAGTTTGATTTCGCGCAATATCAAGATTTCCTAAGTAAAGAACACGACAGCATCGCTGAATTTAAGGCACAACAACAGACGGCATTTAGCAATGAAGTCGAGCGCTGGAAAGATCAATTTGATCAACCGACTGAAATTGAGATTGCCCAAGATCATACCGACTATAGCCAATATGTGCCTTTAAATGCCTCTATGACTGGCAATATTTGGAAAATTCTTGTGGAGTCGGGTCAACACGTTAAAAAAGGTGAAACCGTTGCAATCATTGAAGCCATGAAAATGGAACTGCCTGTGTATGCCGATGAAGATGGTATTGTTAAAGCCATTATTTGTCGTGCGGGTCAAACCGTACATAGCGGTGAACCCTTAGTATATATGGAGTAATCAAAAATCCATGCGCCTTGTACAAGCATTAACGACAAAATCAGGAGGCAGCTCAGACAATTTGTCTGAGCTGGTTTTCCAGAAAATTAAAAATGATATTTTTGACTTTCAACTCAAGCCTGGACAGCATTTTACCGAATCAGAAATCGCTGAAACTTATGCAGTGAGTCGCACACCAATACGCCAAGCGCTATACAGGTTACAACAAGAAGGATATGTCGATGTCCGCTTTAGAAGAGGTTGGCAAATCTGTCCGCTTAATTTTAAAAGGTATGAAGAGCTGTACGACTTAAGAATTTTACTCGAAAGTTATGCAATCGAGCAGTTATGCCAGATGCCTGAAGAGCAACTCAACCATGTTTTGGCAGATCTGATTCAGATATGGTGTATTGAGCCTGATAGTTATTTATCTGATCTTCAACAACTGGCTATACAAGATGAGGATTTTCATTGTCAATTGGTGATAGTGGCAGCTAATACCGAAATGACGAAGATTCATCGAGAGATCAGTGAAAAAATTCGTATCATACGACGTTTAGATTTTTCCAAAATTAATCGGATTGAGGCAACTTATATTGAGCATCAAAAAATACTCAATTTAATCCTATCCAAAAACCTTAAGGCAAGCACTACTGCATTAACCAGTCATATTGTTCAAAGTCGCAATGAGGTTAAAAAGATCACCTTGGAAATGTTGGCATCTAGTACGGCTTAATTTTAAATACATAATTGATTTGAGTGAAATTAAGTTTTTTATCATTAATCATTGTCTTCATGACTTTGTTTGAACATGGGGGGTAAAAGTTCGTCATGATTTTTTAGGGAGAGTCAGTCTTTCAAAATTTTTTAGGATTTTTCAATTTTTTTAGAAAAATTTGTGCACACATGGACGCTTAAAACTAGATAGATGACTTTGAATTGCCAGAATATTGAACAAGAGAAGCTATTAATAATAATGCCTACTGCGGTCTTATAAGGTTAACCAAGTCATTGAACCCTATATATTGTTTAAGCTAAATATTGTTTAAGTTTAAGATGTTAAACGTGTGAATGATAGCACTCAAACCATTGGTGATTTACAAGTCAACTTTTTTATGCAGTATGATGATATTAAGATGAATTGTGCTCATCTTTTAATGAATTTATATCGTTTTACTCATCTTTGTGTTCGCGCTTAAATACACCCATTGAGAAATATTAACTTTTTAGATTTGGGTGGCGGATCATCATGATTACTCAGTTTGCATGTTCAATTAAACGCATTCGTTTTGACGAGAACTATCAACCAGCGGACAATACACGTTTAACGACTAACTTTGCCAACTTGGCGCGTGGTGAGCGCCGTGAAGAAAATCTTCGCCGTACTTTGGCGATGATCAATAACCGCTTTAACAGTCTAGCAAGTGTAGATAATCCAAAAGGTGATCGCTATTCACTGGAAATTGACATTATTTCTGCTGAACTTGATGTTGAAGGTAATGGACAAACTTTCCCGTTTATCGAAATGCTAAAAAGCACAGTCATCGACCATAAAACCAATCAACGTTTGGAAGGCATGATTGGTAATAGCTTTTCATCGTATGTACGTGATTATGACTTTAGTGTGGTATTGCCTGCATTGGGTTGTGGTGTAGATGAAAAACCTGAAGAATTCGGTGATTTGCATGGCAAGCTGTATCAACATTTAGTCAATTCGGACGTTTTTAAAGCAGAGTTTAAAAAACAACCTGTGATCTGTTTAAGTGTTTCGACGTCAAAAACTTATTTCCGTACCGCAAATGTACATCCAGTACTGGGTGTGGAATATACCCATGATGAATCTTCACGTACCGATGAATACTTTGCCAAAATGGGCTTACGCGTGCGTTATTTCAAACCTGAACATGGCAATGCACCTTTAGCATTCTATTTTGCTGGCGATTTATTGCGTGATTACACTGATTTTGAACTGATCAGTGCAATTGCAACCATGGAAAGTTTCCAGCGGATCTATCGTCCTGAAATTTATAACACCAATTCGCCTGCAGGCGTGGTCTATCAACCCAGTTTGAACTATGCAGATTATTCATTAACACGTGTCGTCTATGATCGTGTTGAAAGGGGTCAATTGGCGTTGAAACAGGGTAAATGGACAGAAGAAAACTTCATTAAGCCTTATAAAGAGATTCTTGATACATGGGCTGCCAACTTTACTGTAAATACTGCTGATCAAAATCAAGCGGCATAAGACATTAGCGTGATTTAAAGATTTACGAATTTAGACAGAGAAAATTAGACATGGCGCTTTTACAACCAAAAATTTTACTCCCAACCTCTACAGCAGGCAGTTTACCCAAACCATCTTGGCTGGCTGAACCTGAGAAATTATGGTCAGCGTGGAAACTCGAGGGGGATGAACTTTTAGAAGCAAAAAAAGATGCTTTATGTTTATCGCTTCAAGAACAAGCACATGCAGGGATTGATATTGTATCTGATGGTGAGCAAACCCGTCAGCACTTTGTGACAACCTTTATTGAGCACCTTGAAGGCGTTGATTTCGAGAAGCGTGAAACCATGCGTATTCGCAATCGTTATGATGCCAGTGTGCCAAGTGTAGTGGGAGACGTGTCTCGTAAACAAGCGGTCTTTGTTGAAGATGCAAAATTCTTACGTAGCCAAACCGATCAACCGATTAAATGGGCATTACCGGGTCCGATGACCATGATTGATACGCTTTATGATGGTCATTACAAAAGCCGTGAAAAATTGGCTTGGGAATTTGCAAAAATTCTGAATCAAGAGGCTTTAGAGTTACAAGCTGCTGGCGTCGACATTATTCAGTTTGATGAACCTGCGTTTAACGTCTTCTTTGATGAAGTCAATGACTGGGGCGTGGCCACTTTAGAGCGTGCGCTTGAAGGACTTAAATGTGAAACTGCGGTACACATTTGCTATGGTTATGGGATTAAAGCCAATACCGATTGGAAAAAGACCTTAGGTAATGAATGGCGTCAATACGAACAGGCATTCCCTAAACTACAGCAATCAAAGCTGGATATTATCTCGCTTGAATGTCAAAACTCACGCGTACCGATGGATTTAATCGAACTCATCCGCGGTAAAAAAGTCATGGTCGGTGCAATTGATGTGGCGACCAATCAAATTGAAACACCTGAAGAGGTTGCAAATACTTTACGTAAAGCCTTGCAATTTGTCGATGCGGATAAACTTTATCCTTCAACCAACTGTGGTATGGCGCCACTTGCACGCGGTGTTGCCCGTGCTAAGCTCAATGCCTTAAGTGCCGGTGCAGAGATTATTCGTCAAGAACTCGCTGCGTAGTAAGACTGGTTTTAAAATGATTTAAGGGTAAGATCATTACCCTTTATTTGCATAAAAATCGAAATACTCGATTTAGGATAAATGAGATGATTGAATCAACCGACTTTAGAAATGCAATGTCATTGCTCACCACCGCAGTCAATGTGATCACCACAGAAGGTGAGGCGGGTCTTCATGGTTTTACCGCATCTGCTGTGTGTAGCGTGACAGATAGCCCCCCGACATTATTGGTCTGTATGAATCAATCTTCTCGTTCACATGCACATTTTGTTGATAATAAAATATTAAGTGTCAATGTATTGGGGGCACAGCATGAAAAAATCTCGAACGCCTTTGCATCAAGTAAGTTGAGTGCTGAAGAGCGTTTTAAACTGGGATCTTGGACCACATTAGAAACAGGCTCGCCTGTTCTAGAAGATGCACTCGTTAGCTTCGACTGTGAGATTGAACAAATTCAGAAAGTTGGCACGCATAGTGTGTTTATGTGCCGTGTGGTTGCAATCAAGCAAAGTCAGCAAGATGAAAGCTTGGTTTATTTTAATCGTGCGTATCATCAAGTGGGTCAAGTCGAAATCGCCTAAGCATTTGATTCAACTCTTATCGTATTCAGCATCACATTCATCTCAAATTATGAAGTAAATATTCTGTGGAACTCATTATATTCTTAGCCATTGGTGCACTTGCAGGATTTGCTGCAGGGCTCTTTGGCGTTGGCGGGGGAACCATTATTGTCCCGCTCTTGTTTATTGTCTTTACTCAAATGGAGTATAACCGAGATGTGATTATGCACCTCGCATTAGGCACATCACTTGCAACGATTGTTGTCACATCAATCAGCTCGCTGATGGCACATCATAAAAATGGCGCCGTGATTTGGCCCATCTTTAAAAATCTTGCGCCAGCCATGGCGATTGGTTGTTTTGCAGGTGCAGGTATTGCAGGGCGGTTATCCGGTCTTCATTTACAATTGATTGTGGGTATATTCTTAATTTGGGTTGCTTACACCATGTTTATGGGTGCAAATAAAGTGGTTGATCCAAGCAAAACTTTACCTTCTAAGCCGAAGCAAATGGTCGCAGGTGGCGTGATTGGCGTAGCATCGGCCATCTTTGGCATTGGTGGTGGTAGTATCACTGTACCTTACTTGACTCGTTATGGTGTGGTCATGCAAAAAGCAGTCGGCACATCGGCAGCGTGTGGTTTACCGATTGCGATTGCAGGTGCACTTGGCTTCATGATTTTTGGTATGCAAAATGAAGTAAATATACCAAATACCATTGGCTTTGTTCATATTTATGCCTTTATTGGCATCAGTGTGATGAGTTTTATTACTGCTAAACTCGGTGTTAAAACTGCACATGCTTTATCACCTGCAATGCTTAAAAAATGCTTTGCTGTTTTATTGGTAATTGTGGGAAGTTTTTTCCTGATCAAGGGATTGATCTAGTCAATATATGATTCATTTTTGAATAAAAGCTCACTTATGTGGGCTTTTGTTTTTGATAAATAATCATCTACATTCCGATTAACAGATAAGTAGTAATCTTAATTCACCTTGCTCAATCGGTGCACGGTGTACACAAGGTAATACCTGTTGTGTGGGGTGATCTACAGCCAATCGCCAAAGGTGACCAACACCAAGATTAATAGGTTGAGCATTAGACTTGGGCTGATAATGCAGATCAAAGAAATATTCCTTTAAAAACTCATCAAATGAAGCATCTGATCCGTCATACAAGGCGTTTAATTTGGCTCTAATTTCGGGGATTAAAATCTTTTGATCAACTTCATCATTCGAAATAATGTCACTTGATGCGCCGTGGTACGTACATAGAAATGTATCCGTTTCGATAGGAGAGCGGTCAACGTGAAAGGAGTAGACATCTGTTGAAATAAAATCGAGCTCGTCATCACGTTCATAGTGCTTGAGTAAATTTAAAGAGGGCAATGCACCGTAATCGGTCAATCGTTCGATATCATTTAAAATGATTGTTCTAGCAAGATCTCCATCTTTTGAGAGTTTTAAAGCTTTAAGATCTTCGGTTGATACTTCTGTAATATTTTCTTCTAATACGAGTTTATCGACAATTTCTTTAAAGTCACCAACCAAATGTCGATGCCAACACAGCGCATTCGTATTTCCTTTAAAACGTGAATGGATAAGGTCTTGAAAATCTGTAACCAATCCAATTTGATCCATGTCTGAAAAAACGTTATGCATAACAATAATAAGGGTGCAAAGAATACCTTATCATACAGATAAGAGATTGAATAATGAGAACACTAAAATCATAACTTATAAAATATTGAGTTCATGACCTTAGCTATGAATACATGTTTTCCTAAGGAGATGTCTTAGCAATAAACTAAATTAAATAAAGGATTGGTTTTGATGGCTACGATTTTTGTTTGGCTTTTTGGCGTAAGACATACAGATATAAGCTTTCTACTTTTTCACGTGCCCATGGTGTAGTACGTAAGAATCGTAAAGATGATTTAACACTTGGATCTATGGAAAAACATCTAATTTCAATTTTATGACTCAAGCCTTCAAAGCCACCGTAGTAATCTAGTAACTCATCCAAAATGTCTGCAAGTTTTTTGCCGTGTAAGGGATCATTAGAAGTATTCATATAGATAAACAATATTTTTGGGAGGCTACCATTATAACCTGCGTAGGTACTTATGGTATATCTTATTTAACATAATATACATTATGCGAAATCAATCTAATTAAAAAAATGCAAATAAAAATCTGACTGCTTGAACACCCACAATGAAAATTTAAGCATGAAGAATCCAAAAATCAAATGACCAATCAAAAGAAGAATATCTAACTCATTATCTTTATAAAATTTAATCATAAACAACTCAGAAAAAGCACACTTATCAAATTATATTTTTAACATTCAAGTTTTAACTTAACAGACTTCGCTAGTTAAGATAAAACTTAAATGCCAATTCTTTTTTTAATCTTTCTTTTGCTGTCTTTAAAGATGATTAGCGCCTTCTATTCTTCTCTGGAGTCTTTCTTCTACAAAATTTTGAGCTTGATTTTGACTCTCTTTATATTCTAAATATTTTAAATATTGTTCTGTAGTCATATCTAAATTTTTAGTTTTTTCTTGATTTTCAGTAAAAGAGCTTTGATTTTTTTGTTCTTTAGAACCGAAGTAATCATAAGGTCTATCACCTTGTTCAACAATTTTCTTACAATCATTCGCTGAAACATTTAATTTAGTACCTTGCTCCGTATAAGCTTGATATTGTCCATTGTATTTTATACATCCAGCAAACTTTGGTTTGTTAACAACTTGATAACTAACTGATTTTTGAACATCATCCAAGTCGTAAGGTTTTAAAGGATCATATTTTACTGATTGTTGAGTATTTGATGCACCCAAATGTCCAAGCCCCCCAGTATTAGATATATCAGAAATAGACCCACCCGATTTGCTCAAATTATTGAACCACTCAACACATTCAGGCTTTTCAACATTTACACCCTTTCTACACTCAATATTTAAATCATTCGATGCATTCGGCTTTGCACCCATCTGATCCGCAACGTCTTTAGGCATATATTTCTTCATCTCTTCTATGCCTTCTTTATCTCCTGACACAGCTTTATACGCATTTAAGTTAAAAATCGGATTATCAACAAAGGCAAATAAAAGACCAATGATTGCAAATGCACACAAACCAATGATTGCAGTCTTTTTAATATACTTCGGTATTCTTAATTTTTTATCAGTGACTAATTCAGTGGATTTGTATTGATCGAAAACTTCCTTATCAAATGGAACAAAAAAAACATCTTCTGCACGTTCTAAAGCTGCTGAGCTGTTCGGGTTGCGTTGCCATGAGCGCCAGAGTGCGATTTGTGAGCCTTGTTTGTTCATAGGGCGCGAACAGTGGTAATGCTCTTTAACAAAGCCTAATAAATGCAAATGAAGCAAATTAGGTTCTTGAGTGATAAAGATGATGTCATAGCCAAAATGACGATGTGTGTCTAATTCACTTATCACATCCCTAGTTGAAAGTTTTTCTCTCCCCTTCCAAGCAAAGTATTTTTCGCCTTTATTGTCTTTTTGCTTTTGAGCTTCATCATAGACAACTAAAGCACCCTGTAAACCCAATTCAGCATTTGCAGATTGACATAATTGCCAATCTAATTCGCCATTTTCATTTTCAGGTATAGGCATAACACCATCTAAATCAATACCTTCAATATTTGTATAGACTGGACGTTTAGTTAATAGAGCCTCTTTGATTAACTTAACAGCATAATGTGACTTACCGTCACCAGTAGCGCCTGTGATCAATTTAACTGGCATTATTTAGACCTCCCAATTGTCATTTTTTGAGACTCAAAGAAAGCTCTAGAAAGTATTGAGCTTAAAATTATTGATAGTGCTGCATCAATTCCAAATAAAGAAAGTAAGCCCAAATAAGGCATTTCAGAGGAACGAGTAACAACGTATTCAATCCAATTACTTGCAATTAAATAAATTGCCGTACCCGCAAAAACACCTATACCAAAGGATTTTAGAATTGAGTTAAAAAAGTTATTTGAAAAAACATCGAGCAGTTTATAAAACAGTGAAATCATTCGTCTTTACCCCTAGATGCACCATATCCAAAGAGAATATAGAGACCTGTTAAAGTCGCAGAAAATAGAATAACTGGCTTTAAAATCGGAGCTTGAGCACAAATGTACTGCGGATCTAAGATTGCAAAATCTTGACTAACTCCCTCAATAGTCAAATTCACAGTAGAAGCCTCTGGACACATTGCTTGCCACTTTACCTCAACTTTTTTTTCTTCAATGGGTAGTTCAGGTATATCTATTTCTTCTTTTTCAGGTAAATCATCTTCTTTAGTCCATTCTAGCCATTCACAAACAACTGTAGCCCATGAACAAAATGCAGGAAGCTGAAAGGTGCCTGTACCCGTTGGATTACCCTCAGGATCAGTTTTAGGCGTACCGTCAGGATTAGTATCAGGTTTTGTAGTTCCCTCAGTACCAGGAGCAACATCAGGAGCAGGATATTTAGCGCCAGGAGCATCAGGAACAGGGAAAGCGTCAGGATTTGGCGTACCATCAGGAAAAACTAAAGGTACAGGCTTAGGCTTAGCGTCTTTTTCTGGATTATCTTCATGTTTTTTATCAATAGCATCTGCAATTTCATCACCGACACCATTAGGATCATGCTTATATGCTTCTTCAACACCAGTCCAAACGCCAGTTTTTCGATCATACTGTGAATCACCGCTAGGATCTTTATAATCTCCTACAGCCATATCACCGACCAAATCTGGAGTTAAAACTAATACTTTAGGCTGTTTTTCTACTTTCTTTTTTCCAGCATAAACACCCACAACATAAGAATAAGAATCAGGTCCTTTTTCTGGATCGTATCCTCTACATTGACTCCCAGTAGTACCTGTTACAACATATTTAGTAACTTTTTGACATGCTTGAATAGCAGTTGGACCATGAGAAGAATTTAACTCATAAGTACAATTAGTAATTTCATAAGCATTACTACACGCATAATGGACATAACCATCTTTGTCTGATTCGTCATTTATTCTTTTAATATATGTTCCATCTTCCATAACCCAACCGACACCCTCAATAAGTGCAGTTATTCCACCAATGGCAAGACCACCGCCAAGAATACGTTTTAATAAAACACTACCGACTTTATTTCGATTAACAGTTTCTTGAACAACTGATTCTAAAGTTATAGAACTGCCATTTTTTGTTGTTTGTTTTCTTGCAGTTGCTTCAATAATATCATCAAAGTTTTTTGCCTCAGTCGCACCAACAATATCATCAAGTGAAACACGCTTAACTTGATGATCAGTCCATCCACTTTTAGATTTTTGAGTTTGATTTGAAGAATGTGCAGAAAAAGAGATGAATAAAAGAATTGAAAAAAAGATAATACGCATGTTACACCCTTTAAGGCATTAAGATAGAACATGCCTTTACCGCTAAATAGACTAAGAGCCAGTACCAAATATTTGCCTGTTCCATGTTTTTTCTCAATTACAGACATTCGCACCAGTTCCGTTCGACAGGCTCACAGAACTGGTGCGAACGTCAGTTAATTATCGAACAGCACCGCGTGATTTACGCAATACAGAGATAAGAGCACCAAGTCCGATAAACGCCATACCCGCCATCAAGACAAATGCCATTACCGCAGCGATCCAAACTCCAAACGGAATTGCAGAAAAATCAATTGTCGGATAAACAACGTCACCTTCTGCAGCAATAGCAGAAGTAGATAGGACAAGTGCTGAAACTAAAGCAGTCGGAACTAAATAGTTACGACCACGTTTTTCGATAACCATAACTTCTTTTTGTTCATTTTCATTTTGATTAGTCATTTGACTGATCTCCTCGATTTTTTAAGTAAATACGCCAATAATTGAACACTGATAAATCCACTAGAAATCATCATTGCTTCACTTTGCGTTATTGCTAATGCAGTCATTATTTGAAGTAATAATTCAGATGATGAATGCATTTCCCCCCATTCAAGGCATTCGAGTGTTTGCTCATTTATTAATAAACAGCCTTTCATGCCTTAAATCCTTTTAGCCTTTGCATGCCGAAACATGAAAGCTATATTGTTGTGTATGGAGTGCAGTCCCACAGATCGGACAGCTCAATACAATGAAATTAAATTTTTTGAACATTTGGAAGATCAACATGCTTAACGACATAATTCATTTTCTTACCCGTAGTAACAGCACTAAATGTAATTTCTGCTTCTACTGGGAACTTATGACCACGCAACAAAACAAAATTTGAATTATCTTGCCAATTGAAAGTCTCACATGCCGAACCTAACGCTGTCCCTTGAGAAGTGTCTAAAGGAATTTCACAGTACAAAACAACATGGTTGTAATGTCGGTTAGAACCATCCTCAGGCTTAAAATCAACAGACTTTGCACCTAAAATTTTTACTTTATTTTTAAATTCCATCATTGAGTCATACTCCGAGCTGTTAAGAGAACATGATCTAATCGTTTTGGATAAGCAAGCGGATCAGAACACGAAATTAAATTGATTAATTCTTCAGGTTCATAAACTTTTTTGAAAATATTGATATATTTTCCGTACTGGTGTTTAAGATTTTTAATTGCAGTTTCTGCATTAATAATTGCAGTTTTCTTAATTGTTTCTATTCGTTGAGGTTGAATATCTTGAGCTAAGAATTCAAAACATGGATAACAAGCGATAAAATATTCACTTGGAGCTAAAAGCATGTCATAAGGTAAAATTCGATCTACAGCTTTTAATTCGACTTCTGCACGTTGCCAGTTGTCATTTGGATCACCCTCAGCACGCCCTTTTTCATATAGTCTTAAATATTTACCTGATTCACGGCTACCAATATTTAAAGTACGTCCTTTACCATTTGGTCGCTTCCAGTTTCCTTTATGCTCAACATTTGGCGCACGATTCCCCAACTGAAAACCGCCTATATTATCTTGATGATCACCCCAATCAACATTGATTTTTTCGCCTGAAAAATCATCATGAGCTAAATCAACACGGGTCAATTTTGCACGTTTAGCAGTTGTTGACAGAAAGTTATATAAACGTCTTTCCCACCCTTGCGCACCAAAAGCACAACCACGACCGTTGATCATGACTAAAACAGTATTACGTTGACCACCAATACAAAGAAGCCCCATATCTTCGCCAAGCGAATAAGTTTCTTTATAAAAATTTCGCCCTTTTTCCTGTTTTTGAGATACACCAAAACCAAAAATATGCTGTAAAGTTTGATCAAACATTTCAACAGCTTTGTTCCAACGATATTCTTCTAACGGATATTCATCATCATCAAGTAATTGAGTCGAAATTGTTTCAATTCCGATTGTAAAATTAACCCAGTCAATAACAGCAATTTCATTATCTGCTGGCAATCTGCATTGAACAGGTTTAACACCTTTTGAAGTCATCACCATGTGCATATAAGGAGTTGCAAATTCACGCTCAAATGGTGTGACAAGATCCCAGTCCGCAGTATCCATTGTGAATTCATTTTTCGTTACCCCCATCTTATTAGTGGGGGTTGAAATCAAATTGCGGTTTTTTTTCTGATTTTCAGGCAATTCGTTTTCATTAATGAAGTTTTCATTAACAGACCAATTAAGCATTATTGAATCCCCATTTCACGAAAATGATCATTTTCTTCTTTTAATGAATCATAGTATTCAGCAAGAATTGCAGACTTATAGCCCCACTCAATCATGACCATCTCTAAATGAGACAAAACCAGTTCAGAATCAAAAGCTGGATTACCAGCTATAACCAATTGAACTGCTCTATCAAAGACAATTTTAGATACGATCTCGAATGCTTCTACTTTTTCCATTTTATGATTTATCACAAGTGATATTTAGGCATTTTATAACATTAGATTTATGATTTTGCAACATATCATAAAATATAAAATCAGATATGATTCACCAATTTGGAGTTAGTAATGGCTGTAACAGTAAGATTAAGAGATGACGAAGAAGAAATGGTCAAAGATGCAACTTTAGAAATGATGTTTGCAACAAAAATCAGAATCAAAGAATCCGATGTAATTCATGCACTTATAAGAAAGCATTTAAAAGATATTAAAACTGAAGATGTAATGAAATATAGAGCAGAGATTTTGAAAAAAGACGATTAGTAATTTATATAAACCCTGATTACTAATTTCAATTAATTTCGCATAATGCGAATTAATGTTAAATAACGCCGATTTGCTTTAGATCCATTGAAGCAAATCAGCTATGTAACATAATTCCGCACACATTATGCGAAATATAATTGTTAGAACCCATTTAAATTGTCTATATTCTCACCAATAAAAATGTCTAGTTTATGATGGTTTTTATCATCATGGACTGGATATAAAATATAGATGCTGATCACTATGTCTGATAAAGAAATTCAAC
>NZ_JCAKMY010000016.1:0-86605 GCF_059515845.1 Acinetobacter sp. CY79 | reverse complement strand
GATTCTCGATAATGCCTCAATTCATAAAGGTCAAGCGATTGATGATTTAGCAGCAAAATATAAGACAAGAATCGTTTATCTACCTGCGTATAGTCCCGACCTCAATCCTATTGAAAAAGCATGGTCTGTCTTAAAAAGTAAAGTCAGGCACATCATTGCTCAGAACAATAAAACCATTCAGGAAGCTCTGGATATCGTATTTAAGATGATGTAGCTTATGTTTCATATTTGGCTATACCATTGTTTACTTCTGATGTTCCAGGGATTCCACCCAAAGAGGTCATTCCAATGGTGACCAAAGTCATGAAGGGGCAAGGCATTGATAACAAAATTATTTTATTGTCGGCAACCAAAGAAGGTGCAAAAGCACTTGGAGCTAAAGATCTAGGTACACTTGAAAAAGGCAAAATTGCAGATTTGATTATTGTTGATGGTGATCCGTTAAAGGATATCTCAGCATTAGAAAAGGTGAAACTCGTGGTTAAAGATGGTGCAGTGGTGGTTGATCATCTCAAATAAACAATTGTTTTTAGCGAATAAAATATTTAAAAATCCGCATGTTAACGTTGCGGATTTTTTTGGTAATCAAATATTAAACGCTGGATGGGCAATAATTTATAAAAATCATAGAATCGTAATAAAGCTGTAACCTCTCTGTCATATTATAAAATCAAAATGCATATATCGAAATAAGTACAATACTTCAATAAAAAGTAGCGTACTCCATATTTGCATATATTGAGAGATATCTAGATGCGCTTAAATAACATCGTAATTGCATTAGCTTTAACTGGGGTGGCTGCAGCAACAACCGCGAATGCAGCGCGTGATACGATTCAAATTGCTGGTTCTTCTACAGTTTTACCTTATGCAAGTATCGCAGCTGAAGAGTTTGGTAATAACTTTCCGCAATTTAAAACACCTGTCGTCGGCTCTGGCGGTTCATCAGGCGGTTTAAAGCAATTTTGTAATGGTGTAGGCGACAACACCATCGATATCGCGAATGCATCTCGTAAAATTAAAGATTCAGAATTGGCAGCGTGTAAAAAAGCAGGTGTTAACCAAGTAATAGAAATTAAAATTGGTTATGACGGTATTGTTTTTGCTTCAAATGCCAATAAAGCGGCTTACAAATTACGTCCACAACATGTATTTGCTGCATTAGCTGCACAGTTGCCTTCTAACGGTAAAATGGTTGCAAACCCTTATACACGTTGGAATCAAATCGACAAATCACTTCCGAATGAACCGATCACTCTAGTGATTCCAGCTTCGAATCATGGAACGCGCGAAGTCTTTCAGGAGAAGATGGTGGATGCAGGTTGTGAATCTTATGCTGCAATTAAGTCTTTAGATAAAGATGCTATGAAAAAAGCATGTACCACTTTCCGTAAGGATGGTCGTGTGGTTGAGATCGCAGGCGATTACACTGAAACACTGGCACGCTTAAAAACGTCTCCAAGTGCGGTGGGTGTGTTTGGTCTAGGTTTCTATGATCAAAACCGTGACCGTTTACGTGTTGCAACTGTGAATAATGTTGCGCCATCTGAAAACACAATCTTAAACGGTTCTTACCCAGTTTCTCGCCCATTGTTCTTCTATGTAAAAGGCGAGCACTTGAAATCAATCAAAGGTTTACCGCAATTTACCGAATACTTCATTAGCAAAAAAGTGTCAGGTAAAGGATCTAAATTAGAAAAAGCGGGTCTGATTTCAATGTCTGATAAAGAACGTGCTCAAGTTCTTGCGAACTTCAAAGCAGGCAAAGCAGTTAAATAATCGTTGAAACATAAACTGATGGTGGGCGTGTCCCATCATCAGTTTTTTGCTAAATATATTTTTTCAATGTGTCATTGAAAATTGGTGGAGAATTCATGAATCTGCTACTCATCGGGGTGTTACTTGCATTAATTGCGATAGCGTACCAAATCGGGTTGACTAAAAGCCGTAAATTAGCAGGTCAGGGCAGTAATTCTGCAATGCTACATTCACGTCCAGGATACTATGGTGCATTGGTTGCACTGTGGTGTGGGATTCCAGCTTTTCTGATTTTAATCGTGTGGAACATTATTGAACCCAGCATTTTTAAACATGTGGTGCTGAATAATATTCCTGCAAATATTGCTGCAACATTAGATCCTGCGAGCATCAGTGTACTTGTAGATCGAGTACAAGCGATTGCATCAGGTTTCGGTGTAAGCGATCAGCCATTGGCTTATGAATTAAAAGCCGCAGAACAATTAGCAAAAATTGAAGTGATTGGATCATATGCAAAATTTGCAGTGGTACTTTCAGCGGCGATGCTCGGCTTAGTTTGGGCAAAGAAAAAAATATCTGAGCAATATCGTGCACGTAATCAAGTTGAAAAAATAATAAACATTAGCTTGGCATTGTGCTCAGGTGTTGCGATTTTGACCACAATCGGCATCGTAATGTCGATGTTTAGTGAAGCTATGCGTTTCTTTAGCTTTGTGAATCCCATGGATTTCTTCTTTGGAACAGAGTGGAACCCTGGTTTCAGCACGTCAGGAAGTGCTGAAGGAAGTTATGGTCTATTACCATTGCTTTGGGGAACATTAATGGTCAGTGGTATTGCACTTTTAGTTGCAGTTCCAGTGGGTTTAATGATCGCTATTTATTTAGCAGAATATGCATCTTCATCTTTCAGATCTTGGGCAAAGCCTGCAATCGAAATTTTAGCGGGTATTCCAACGATTGTTTATGGTGTTTTTGCTTTGATGATCATTGGACCATTTGCCAAAAGTTTAGGTGCAATGGTGGGGATTGATATCAACGCAACCAGCGCTTTAACAGCAGGTTTTGTGATGGGGATTATGATTATCCCATTTGTATCCTCACTTTCAGACGACATTATTACGCAAGTGCCTCGTTCACTACGCGATGGTTCATTAGGCTTAGGTGCGACCAAGTCTGAGACGATTCGTCAAGTGGTTATTCCTGCAGCTTTGCCGGGGATTATCGGTGCATTCTTATTAGCGGCTTCGCGTGCCATTGGTGAGACCATGATCGTGGTATTGGCAGCGGGTAACAGCCCATTATTACATGCGAATCCTTTAGAAGCGATTTCGACAGTGACCATCACGATTGTGAATCAGTTGACTGGTGATACGGATTTCGCAAGTCCTCAAGCTTTGGTTGCCTTTGCATTAGGTCTGACTTTGTTTGTCATTACCTTAGGTTTGAACATTGTAGCACTGTATATCGTGCGTAAATATCGTGAGCAATACGACTAATGACGACTACAAACTCAACTCAAATGGATTCAAATCTTGACGCAATGAACGCTGCGGAAGTACGTGAGAAACGTAAACAAAAAATCCAAAGCTCTTTGGCGAAAAGACACCGTAAAGAGAAAACCTTTAAATACTTCGGATTTTCTGCAGTTATTCTCGGTCTGTTTTTTGTTGCCCTATTATTCGGTAGTATTTTATCGAAAGGTCTCCCAGCTTTTTGGCAAAACAGTTTAACGCTGCCGATCCATTTCGATCCTGCTGTGATTCAAGTATCAAAACAACCTGTTCAAACAGCCAATGAATCACCTGCACAGTTTGAAGAACGCTATATCGCTTGGCAAACTGAGATTGGGATGGTGGATTGGGATGCCTTGATCGTCAATGCAATGATCGCAAAAGATCCTGCGCTTGAAGCGAAGCGTGATGAACTATCAAGTCTTTATACCAGTTCAGAAGCATATCGTTTACGTGATATGTATATGCAAAACCCAAGTTTATTGGGTACGAATAATGAAGTGAAAGTCTTGGCAGATGCAAATGTTGATGTGTGGCTAAAAGGTGACATTGATCGTAGTTTGTCAGATGAACAACAACAGCTCAGCCCTGAAGTTCGTCAAATTGCCGATGATTTGAAAGCCAATGGCATCATTCAAAGTACTTTTAACACGAATATTTTTACGAGTCCTGATTCACGTAGTTCACCAGCAACCTCTGGTTTAGCAGGTGCATTCATGGGCTCTTTGTTCATGATGATGATCGTGATTTTAATTTCGATCCCTGTCGGTGTAGCTTCCGCGGTTTATCTAGAAGAGTTTGCTCCAAAGAACTGGATTACCGATGTGATTGAAGTCAACATTAACAACTTAGCAGCTGTTCCTTCAATTGTTTTCGGTTTACTGGGGGCGGCGATCTTCATTGGTTGGATGCATTTACCATTGTCGGCACCTTTGGTCGGTGGTTTGGTATTGAGCTTGATGACTTTGCCAACGGTGATTATTACCACACGTGCATCACTTAAAGCGGTACCGCCATCTATTCGTCAAGCTGCTTTAGGTTTGGGTGCATCTCGTTTACAAACAGTATTCCACCATGTATTACCGTTGGCTTTACCGGGTATCTTAACAGGTGCAATTATTGGTGTAGCTCAAGCTTTGGGTGAAACTGCACCACTCTTATTAATTGGTATGAGTGCGTTCGTTGCGAGTGTTCCTGCAACGCCATTTGACCAGTCTTCGGCTCTGCCAGTCCAAATCTTCCTATGGCAGGGTAATGAACTTCGTAACTTCTTTGAAGGGCGCACAGCAGCTGCGATCATTGTGTTACTTGCATTGATGATTGGATTAAACAGCTTAGCCATTTGGTTACGTAAGAAATTTGAAGTTCGTTGGTAATTGAGGTCATATGATGAATATTGCTAGCGCTACTAAACCCAATTCCTTAGAACAGGATAAGTCCGTGAATCAAGAACAATCACAAGTATCATCTATGGGTACTGAGCAAACTAAATCAGCGACACCGTTTGTTTCGCAATTTGAAACGCCATCTTCTAAGAAAGACCAAAAGCAATCGACGGTAAAATTAAGTACGTCAGATGTGCATGTTTACTACGGCGAAGCTGAAGCGATTAAAGGAATTGATCTCAATATTTATCAGAACGAAGTCATTGCATTTATCGGCCCTTCAGGCTGTGGTAAGTCGACTTTCTTGCGTACTTTAAACCGTATGAATGACACGATTGATTCGTGCCGTGTGACGGGTAAAGTGATGCTAGATAACCAAGATATCTATGATCCGAACTTGGACGTGGTTTTACTTCGCGCTCAAGTGGGTATGGTTTTCCAAAAGCCAAACCCATTCCCGAAATCAATTTTTGACAATGTCGCTTATGGCCCTAAACTGCATGGTTTAGCACGTGATAAGTATGATCTTGAAGAGATCGTTGAAAACAGCTTGCGTAAAGCGGGGCTTTGGGATGAAGTGAAAGATCGTTTGAACCAACCGGGCACAGGATTGTCAGGTGGTCAGCAACAACGTCTATGTATTGCACGTACGATTGCCGTAAGCCCTGAAGTGATTCTGATGGATGAACCTTGTTCTGCACTTGATCCAATTGCAACGGCGAAAGTGGAAGAATTGATCTCGGAACTCTCTACTCAATATACGATTGCAATTGTAACGCACTCGATGCAGCAAGCAGCACGTGTATCGGATCGTACGGCTTATTTCCATTTGGGTGATTTGATTGAAGTGAATTCGACAGAAAAAGTCTTTACACAACCCGATCATCAATTGACAGAAGCGTATATTACAGGCCGTTTTGGTTAATTCTTAGCATCTATTGAGCGATAAAAAAAGAAGAGCAAATATGCTCTTCTTTTTTATTTCTAAGTTTTGTTAATAATTTTGACTGATATCAAGATCGTATTTGAAATGGATTAAAGCACTCTAAGTATTCAGAATGAATTGAAATCTAGCGCTTATTTTTACTATAAAAAACTAAACAGCTTTTGAATCAATGTTTTAATAATAGAGAATGAAATAACAAGATTAGAGACTTTAGATGAAATTTAATCACAGCTTAGCACTGAGTATAGCCATTTCAGGCAGTTTGATCTTGAGTGGTTGCGCGTCATCGCAATCATCTCCAAAAATAGAAAATAAAACGTCAGAACAAATACAAGTACTTGATCAAATCAAGCTTAGCCCTGAAAGGATGATGAGCCATCTGAATGCTTTCCAAGAGATTGCACAGAACAACGGCGGAAATCGTGCTGTTGGAACAAAAGGTGGTTTGGCATCGGCGAAATATATTCTCGATCAAGCGAAAAGTGCAGGATTCAATCCACAAATATTGGCTTTTGAAAATCGTGAAAAAACCGTAGGGCAAAATATTTTAGTTGAGATCGCGGGTCAATCGAAAGAATCAGTGATCATGATTGGTGCGCATTATGATTCAGTGAAAATGGGACCAGGAATCAATGACAATGCGACAGGCGTTGCAACGCTGATAGAATTAATGCATGCATTAAAACAATCTAAGCAAAAGCCGAAACATACGATTGTGCTCGCATTTTGGGATTCTGAAGAAGTAGGAATCGCAGGATCACAAGATTATGTCAAGAAACTCACTCAACAGCAGTTGGATGGAATAAAAGCTTATATCAATGTGGATATGGTGGGCACAAAAAGCCCGAATATTATGATTGCAGATGCTGATAAGTCCTCTGTCGATGAAATGGAAGCGTTGTTTAAAGAACGTGGTATGAGTGAGTCAGACTATAAGCCTTTAACAGATAGTTTGAGGTCTTTACCCAATCATGCTGGAGATTTGGCGCTAGAACAGCATTTAAAAGCTTTTTTCAAATCAAAACAATTGACGATTAAAGAAGATGTGTCAACTTTAACAGCCAGTGATACTTTAGCCTTTTTAGGAAAAGTCCCTATTACCTCGGTGATTCTATTTAATGAACAAATGAAAGGGGATGAGCTTGAATTTGCACCGTGTTATCACAAGGCCTGCGATACCATTGATCAAGTCGATCCTCAGTCCTTGGCAATTGCTGCCGATGCGATTGTGTATTTGATCAATGAAATAGATTAATGTCATTATTTTTCGGTAGAAGTTTGTCTTTGGTCACCTTAAAAGCGTTTAGGAATAAAAATTATTGCGCTATTCATAGCAAAGATGATGATTCAGTCTGATTCATCATCTTGCTTAGAATTATTTAGATACAAGCCATCCTTGCTATTTATTCAGTTGATATTCAAATTTTTTATCTGAAATTCAAAGTTTTCTTGAGCAATTGGCTGATATTAGATGTGACATTCTTTAAATTCTATCTAGCTGATTGGCGGAATAAGAAGTAGAATATGCGCTCTCTTCAAGTCACATTGTGGCAAGGTTATTTAGGCCTGCCCGTGGAGCCAAAATCAGCATGTTTATCGTTGCCGGTGCACCTGCACATTCTTCTTTTAAGAAAACTCAACTACTTTCACGTTTAGCGTCTATTAGTTCAGTTCAATCTATCGAAAGCCAATGGGTCTATCTCTTTGACCAAGCGCTGGGTGAGCAACAACAGCAATCCGCTTTACAGCTTCTCAATGATGGTGAGTCATTTGACCTCCGCCAAGCTACAAGTGATGAAATTCAGATTTTAGTCACACCACGTCTAGGCACAATCTCGCCGTGGTCATCTAAAGCGACTGACATTTTTGCCAACTGTAATACGCCGATACACCGCCTAGAACGCGGTGTTTTGTTTACTTTAAAAGGTATTTCTGAAATATCAAATGAAGTGAAACACGTTTTACATGACCGTATGACTGAAAGTGTTTTCAATAACATTGAAGATGCTGCTGCATTATTCTCTGAAACAGAGCCTAAACCTTTAAACTCAATTGATATCTTGGGTCAAGGTAAAGAGGCTTTGGTTAAAGCAAACGCTGAGTTTGGTTTTGCATTGTCTGATGAAGAAATTGATTATCTAACGGATGCCTTTGTTAAAATGGGTCGTAACCCGCATGACATTGAATTGATGATGTTTGCCCAAGCGAACTCTGAGCATTGCCGTCATAAAATCTTTGGATCTGAATGGACAATTGATGGTGAAAAACAACCATTGTCATTGTTCCAAATGATTAAGAACACTTATAAAGAATCTCCTACAGATGTATTGTCGGCATATAAAGACAATGCTTCTGTCATCGTGGGTTTTGATACTCAGCGCTTTTATCCAAAATTAGATGCAGAATCTGGTCAGCACATTTATAAGTATAAGAGCCAAGCTGCTCATATTCTTATGAAGGTAGAAACACATAACCATCCAACTGCAATTGCACCATTTGCTGGTGCTGCGACAGGTTCAGGCGGTGAAATCCGTGATGAAGGCGCAACAGGCCGTGGTGGTAAGCCAAAAGCGGGTTTAACTGGTTTTACAGTTTCTAACTTAAATATTCCTGGGTTTGAACAACCTTGGGAAGAAAACTACGGTAAACCATCTCGCATGGCTTCTCCACTTCAGATCATGATTGATGGTCCTTTGGGTGGTGCTGCATTTAACAACGAGTTTGGTCGCCCTGCGTTGAATGGTTACTTCCGTACATTCGAACAAAATGTAAATGGCGATGTAAAAGGTTTCCATAAGCCCATTATGATTGCGGGTGGTTACGGTAATATTCGTCCTGACCATGTAGAAAAAGATCCAATTTTACCAGGTGATTTGCTCATTGTGCTTGGTGGTCCTGCAATGCTGATCGGTTTAGGCGGTGGTGCGGCATCTTCTGTAGATAGCGGTAAGCTAGGTGAGAACTTAGACTTTGCTTCTGTGCAACGTGAAAACCCAGAAATGGAACGTCGTTGCCAAGAAGTGATCGATACGTGTTGGCGTATGGAAGACCATAACCCAATCGTATCTGTACATGATGTCGGTGCGGGTGGTGTTTCAAATGCAATGCCTGAGTTGGTGAATGACCATGAGCTTGGTGCAGTCCTTGATCTTCGTAAAATTCCATCTTTAGAGCCTGGCATGTCTCCAATGGAAATCTGGTCAAACGAAGCACAAGAACGTTATGTACTTGCGATTCGCCCAGAATCTTTACCATTGTTTGAGTCGATCTGTGCACGTGAACGTTGCCCGTTTGCAGTACTAGGTGAAGCAACTGAAGCACGTCATTTAACAGTTGAAGATCCATTGTTTGGTAACAAAGCTGTTGATATGCCAATGCAAGTGATGCTTGGTGGTACGCCTCGTATGAGCCGTTCTTATGATTGTATCGAACGTCATGGTGATGACTTTGATGCATCTAAAGTAACAGACCTAAAAGATGCGATTTACCGTGTTCTTAAAAATCCTACCGTTGCGTCTAAATCATTCTTGATCACCATTGGTGACCGTTCGATTACAGGTATGGTTGCACGTGATCAGTTTGTAGGTAAATGGCAAGTACCTGTAGCAGATGCTGCTGTTACTACAACAAGTTTAGTAGGTTACACAGGTGAAGCAATGGCAATGGGTGAGCGTCCACCCGTTGCATTGTTAAATCCTGCTGCTTCTGCACGTTTGTCTGTGGCTGAATCGATTACCAATATCATGTCTGCAAAAATTGACCAAATTAGCGACATCAAATTGTCTGCGAACTGGATGGCTGCGGCAGGTCAGGTGGGTGAAGATCAAGCATTATTTGAAGGTGTAAAAGCCATCGGTATGGAAATGTGTCCTGCTTTAGGTATCGCCATTCCTGTAGGTAAAGATTCTTTATCTATGCGTACCACATGGAATGATGAAGGTATTGATAAATCCGTAACTTCTCCTATGACAGGCGTGATTACAGCATTTGCACCTGTAACGGATGTACGTCAAACATTAACACCTGAACTTAAAGATCTTGAATCTGTACTTGTACGTATTGATTTGTCTAAAGGTCAATTCCGTTTAGGCGGTTCGATCTTAGCTCAGGTTTACAAAGCAATTGGTTCAGTGACACCTGATGTAGATAATTTTGACGATTTCAAAGCATTCTTTGCATTGGTACAAGATTGGAACAACCGTGGCTTGATTAAAGCTTACCATGACATTGGTGATGGTGGTTTAGTTACAACTGTTGCAGAAATGATGTTTGCATCTCGTTTAGGTGTAGCACTTGAAGATCAATCTGTAGAAAGTTTATTTGCAGAAGAAATTGGTGCGGTATTGCAAATTTCTAAAGCGGATTGGGTAGCATTAGAAGCTGAAGTTGCGGCATCTTCATTACGTGATGCAATTGCAGTTGTAGGTACTGTAAACAATACAGATACTTTAACTGTCAATGGTTTAACACTTGATCGTGCTGATTTGCAAGTCGCTTGGACTGAAGTATCTCATCAAATCCAACGTTTACGTGACAATATTGAAACTGCGGATCAAGAGTTTGCTTTAATCACCGATAAAAATCATAAAGGTTTAATCGCACAGCCGACATTCGATTTGAATGAAGAAATTGAAGCGCCGTATATTAATGGCCGTCGTCCTAACATGATGATTTTACGTGAACAAGGCGTAAATGGTCATGTAGAAATGGCTGCTGCATTCGATAAAGTAGGCTTCAACACTGTTGATGTTCACATGAGCGATTTACTTGCTGGTCGTATTAGCCTTGATGATTTTGAAGGCTTGGTGGCATGTGGTGGCTTCTCTTACGGTGACGTATTGGGCGCTGGTGGTGGTTGGGCGAAATCTGTATTGTTCAATCCGAAACTTCGTGATCAATTTGAGAAATTCTTTAATCGTGACGAAACCTTCTCTTTAGGTATTTGTAATGGTTGCCAAATGCTGTCTCAACTTGCACCACTCATTCCGGGTGCAGAAGCTTGGCCACGTTTCCACCGTAATACGTCCGAAATGTTTGAAGCCCGTGCGGTAAACGTTCGTGTTGAAAAATCAAACTCTGTATTGCTTGAAGGTATGGACGGTTCGATCTTACCGATCGCAGTTGCACATGGTGAAGGTCGTGCGGTTGCAAGCGCGGACAACTTTGCTGCATTAAATGCAGGTAACCAAGTCATCTTACGTTATGTAGATAGCCATGGTAACCCAACACAACATTACCCAATGAACCCGAATGGTTCTCCTGAAGCAATCTCTGGTGTAACGTCTAAAGACGGTCGTGCAACGATTATGATGCCGCACCCAGAGCGTAACTTCCGTGCTTTACAGCATTCTTGGAAACCTGAAGCTTGGGATCAAGATGGTGCATGGTTACGTATGTTTAGAAATGCGCGTAAATTTATCGGTTAGTACGATATGAGATTAAAAAAACCACCTTCGGGTGGTTTTTTTAAATTATAATGTCTAAAAATTCGTTAAATTTATGAAAAAACACTTATTAGATGTTTGTCGTATTCTTTTAGATAAGTTCACTAATCGTTATCACGACTATGATGGTTACTGGGGGATAGGAGTACTTTATACCCACGCTAAATCATTGAATAGCATGATTTTTGAATTTGACTTATTAGATAAATATTCTATACAACAAGATTTGTTCTTATTGGAAGTTCAACAGAAATTCCAGCAAGATTTAGTGCATTACTTGAATATTCATCGAAAAAAGTTAAATAATTTACAGGTCGCAAATATTGAAATCAACTTTGATGATCAATGCTTAATCAAAGAAAAAACCTTATATGGTCATTACTTTACTGTTAAAGTGAAAATTATAGATAGAGAAGGCAGAAGCTTCTCGGCTGAAGCAAATGGATATTGTGTACCGCACAAAGATTGGACTACTCAACGAAATTATATTGATTCCCTACCTGATAACAAAAAGAAGTTTTATTGGGAAGTTGGTTAACCATTTAAAATGATAATAAAACAATAAACCATGAATTTGTGACCTAAGTGAAATTTCATCTTTAGATGTTTTGATACTTCTTAATATGTCTTACATAGCGCTTTGAAATTTAGGTCTAAGATCTTTCTTCCACTGGACTTGGTTTATATAGAGGTTAGGGCAAGTATGTCATTTGGCACATAAGGCTAACGATAATAAATAAGAAGGTAACGCGGTTCGTTTTTAACTCAAGTATGAGGTGACGATATGACTAAAACAATCTTGATATTAAACAAGCAGGAATTAAGGCAAAGAGGTTGGAAATTATTTGCCGTGGTTGCCAGTCTACAAACTCTATTTTTAGTTGCAGGGTATTTTTTAACTGCGTAGTAAGAACCAACGTAAGGTGTTTTTTATTGGTATCATTTCATGTTATTTATATTGATTTGGGAATGAAATGGAGAATATTTATAGATTTAGTTATGATGATCGAGAAGATGCATTACGTTCATTAGCAAATTATTATTCAATTGATTTGAGTATTTTAGAAGCTAAGTTGAAAGATATATATGGATATATTAAAGAGCTTAAGAACAATGATTGCTATAATGAGTTATCACTCAATGGGATGATGCAAAATGAAATTAGAACTATCTTAAATCCAACGCTAGTCGAAAAAGATAATGCAAAAATAAGAGTGAGTTTTTATCATCGTTGTTCAACTGATGGAACAAAGGAGTGGTTTAAGGAAGGGCTTCTAAATAATGTAGAAGGAATAGAGTGTTTTATTCGAAAAGTTGAACATTTAGTTCCAGAAATAAAAAGTGAGAACCTAAATTTAGAGGCTATAAAACAGAAATCCAAAGATAAAGCTTTTATTGAAGAAAAAAAAGATCTAGATGGCATATGTGGCTTTTGTAGGTACGATGATGCACAATCTGAAAAAGTATCATATGGCATTCCTGAAATCTTTGATGATTTCGGCTTATATCATGTAGTTAAAGAAAAATTAAAATTAACATTAAAAAATACAATCATTAAATTTTACGTAGACCGTGATACTAATGAACTTAATTTCATATTGGAAGAATATTGGCATCTCCTTTGGAAGTTAGAAGATGAAATAGATTCCTTAGGTAATGGTTTTAATGTAGGAAGAGGAAAGACGATACCTTATGAAAATATTGAACAAATATACTTTTTAGATTGAAAAATAGTACCTAAAATGAAAATTAAAAAAAGACTTTCAAGTGAAAGTCTTTTTTTAATTGTTTCAATATGTGGATCAAACAGCCAGCTGAATTTGTTTAAGTACAGCTTTCAATGTATTTTCATAGTCAAAATGCGCATTGGTGCTTTCTTGATAACGCCAAGCAACATAACCATCTGGACGAACCAAAACCGCACCCGATTCATGAATCTCAGATTTCTTATCCCACGTACCATACACATCACGGTAGTCACGTGAACCAATTTGAATCACATCTAAATAAGCGAGATCTAAAGCCTCTACTGCTTGCTTCCAACCTTGACCAGATAGACCAGTCAGTAAAGTAAAACGTCCTTGACCTGTGATATCTAAAGTTGAAACTTTTTGACCCTTACGATTAATCAGCCATGTATGCGGAATTTTAGCGCCCGGACGTGTAGTGGCTTGTAAGTAAAGTTGCTGATCTTTTTCAAAGATTTCAGGTTCTGATTCAGCGATTACAGCATTCGAGTTATAACGCTGATTCAGTTCCACGCCTTGCGCATTAAACTCAAAATTCTTGATTTCAAGTGCTTGATAAAGCTTTCGACGAATTTCAGCACCTTGTTCATCTTCAGAAAAAATGCGTTCCAGCATTTCTTTTTGTGTCGTCACACCTTGATCAAAACCAAACACGTCTTTTAAATGTTTGTAATCAAAACGCGATTGATTGGCACGTGCCACAATTTGTTTACCCACTGGTGCACGTTCGGTTGTATAGGATTCTAAAAGAGTAGGGGCTGCCCAACCTTTAACCGCATATGCCAATTTCCAACCCAAGTTGAAAGCATCTTGCATACAAGTGTTTGAACCTAAACCACTTGAAGGAGGGTGACGATGTACGGCATCACCACCACAGAACACACGGCCTTTAGCATATTCAGTCGCCCAAGTCTGGTTCACGTACCAATACGATAATTTTTGAATTTCAACATCTTCAACTTCTGCACCCACAAAAGTATTTAAACGAGCACGGACTTGTTCTTCACTGACTTGAGGTTCACCTTTGGAAATATCAAAGCCCCAACCCATAATCCATTCATTCCAAGGCGTAATCGCACGTAACAGACCCATACCTAGGTCGCCAAAGCTTGCTTCAGGATTGACAATCCACTGTAAAATCGCAGGGCGATGTTGCACATACTTAGACAGATCGGCTTTAAACGTCACATAGACCGTACCTGCACGAGCCATCATCCCTTCCAATGGCAAATCAAGCTGTTCCACGACTTTAGAGCGCGCGCCATCCATCCCGACCAAATATCTAGCACGTAAAGTAAATTCGGTATTGGTGATACGATTTAAGAATCGAGCAGTTACGCCCTGTTCATCCTGCACGTGCGATAAATATTCGGTATTAAAATTATAGATTGCACCGCGCTCGCCTGCATTTTTAACCAAAAGTGCTTCCATTTTCGGTTGGATTAAATCCACCAAAGGACACGGACTGCCTTTGATATAATCGCCATGACGTTCATCACCTGTTCCCCAAGCACTTAATCGAGCAATTTCTTCACCGACAAGGCTGGTGGTAATCAGGCTTTCACCCATTTGATCCCATGGGGTGGCAATATCAAGCACTTGCTCTTCAATGCCTAAATCACGTAAAACTTCCATGGCACGTTGATTGGTAATATGTGCACGAGGACTATTGGCTAACCAGCTAAATTGGGTAAAGAGTTGAACTTTAATACCATAATTTGCAAGTGCTAATCCCAGTGTTGAACCTGCTGGACCTGTGCCAATAATTAAAACGTCAGTATCAAATGGTTGGGGCATGGGGACTTTCCTATTACTCATTCATGTGAAGGCTATCGAATTTCAATGCGAGTTTAGGAAAAAATCATCGTGTGCCAAAGTTGTATTCATATAAACTATCCATCTATATAATTTTAGTTCTTTTGCGTGTTGAACGCGAAGGTGTAAAATCGATTCTGCTCAGGATAAAGCACAGAATATGGAACTTCGACATTTACGCTATTTTATGACCGTGGCGCAGGAGCAAAGCTTTACCAAAGCGGCAGAAAAGCTCTATACCGCTCAGCCTTCATTAAGCCAGCAAATCAAGGACTTAGAACATGAAGTCGGTGTCGCGTTATTTGATAGAACCACTCGAAAAGTAATTTTGACTGATGAGGGGCAGGCATTTCAGAAATATGCTGAGTTAACGCTAGAAAATGCGAAACAAGCAATTGCAGTGGCGAGGCAGGTTGCACAGCAAAAAAATAATCAGATCCATATTGGATTTTTAAATGTAGCAGAATTAAAAATCATGCCGAAAATTTTTACTGAATTGAAAAATAATATTCCAGATCTTAAAATTCATTTACATAGCCTAACCTGTATTGAGCAAATTCAAAAACTTCGTAATGCAGAATTGGATATTTGTTTTACTCGTTATGAGTTGGATCATCCTGATTTTGAAAATATTCATATATTAACAGAACAGATTCATTTGGTCGGTGCGGAGCATTTGCATTCACTAAACCGTGTACTTAAAACAAGTGAATTAAAAAATCAGAATATGATTATGTGTGAGCAGAATGCATCACCAATATTTTATGAAAAATTGAATCAGTTAGTCCCTTTTGAGAAAATGGATGATCGAATACTTTGGGTGACTAATGTATTGCAACATATTAATTTGATCAATATGGGAATGGGATTGAGTTTTGCACCTTCATATTTGCTCAAGTTTCTTAATCAAAATATCAAAATTATTGACATAGATATAGAATTACCTCAACTTGGTTTATATGCGACTTATCCTCGTCAAGCAAAAAATGAGGCGTTGAGCATGACCGTAAAGACTTTAAAGCGACTGGTTGAACAAGGTATTAAAGAGCCAGTGCAATGTTAAAACTGATTTATTACGTTCCTGAATCTTATCTTGAATCCACTAAACTTGCTATTTTTGAAGCGGGGGCAGGTGGGATAGGCAACTATGAACACTGCGCTTGGCAAGTATTAGGCACAGGTCAATTTAAACCTGTCAAAGGCGCAAATCCACATATTGGTGAACTCGATGCATTAGAACAAATTCCTGAATGGCGTGTAGAAACCATTGTTCCTGAAGCAAAAGCTTCACAAGTCGCTCAAGCTTTAAAAGCAAGCCATCCTTATGAAGAGCCTGCTTTCGAGTTTATTCAATTGATCGACATGGATTAAACGTAGATTTAAGTATTTTTGACCTTAAATCTCTTGAATAAACAGTTTACGATCAAAACGATACTGCGGAAAGAACACACCATCTTCTGCACGTTCACCTGCACCAATGACCATAATTGGATAGTGTTGATGACCTAGGTTTAGAGTTTTACGAACTAAAGGTTCATCAAAACCTTCCATCATACAGCTATCAAAACCATGTGCTCGCATAGCTAAAACCAAATTCTCACAGGCAAGTGCCGTGGTTTTGGTTGCCCATAAAATACTGTCTTCAGCTTTAAATGCTGTCACAGGCAGTTGTTTGCCAAACTGTCGTGCAACCGTGAAAGTCACCTTCTTAAAGTGACCGATGGCATTAAATAATCCGGTTTTATAATTGTAGGGAATATAGGTGTAGTATTTTTTCACCAAAGGTGGAACTTCAGGAAAAGGAAATTCATTGATATTTCGTTTTGCCATTTCATCTAAGCGATCAGTACGTGCAACACAGACAATCAACTCTGCAGCCGTGCGAGCAGCCCACTGATTCAAGCAAGCTTTGACGATGGCTTTTTTCTTTGAATCCGTTTTAACAACATAGAATGTCCACGGCTGAAGGTTAGAAGAATTGGGCGCAAGTAGTGCCATATCTAAGCAATCATTTAAAACTTCAGCTGGAATCGCTTTGTCGGTAAATTTGCGCACTGAACGACGGCTTTTCACCACAGATTTAAAGTTTTCGACATCAATGTTTTGCGGTGCTGTTTCGATATATCTTTTCTTGTGATTAGAACTGGAACTCATAAGTTTACCCGTTTCAAATATGCTTCATTAAAAAAGCTCATCGAATATGAAAAACGATGAGCCATATACATTATTTTAAATCCAGTATTAATTAAATTGAGTAAAATCTGGTTTACGTTTTTGCATAAAAGCGCCCACAGCTTCCATCATTTCAGGTGAACCAACACGTTGCATAAAGATTTCAGCTTCATGGTCAATCCATTCGATGATTTCTTTTACATTGTGCTTCATCAACGCTTTACTTTGTACCAATGAGGCAAGTGGTAATGCAGCAAGGGTCTGCGCTTGTTGAGTTGCTTTTGCATAAGCATCCTCTTCAATACTGTTTACTAGACCCATTTGAAGTGCTTTTTCACTATTGAACTTTTGTGCAGTTAGCAGTAATTCAGCTGCCTGATGATAACCGGCTTGTTCAACTAATAGTTTGCTTGATGCACCTTCAGGAGACAAACCCAGGCTTACAAATGGAATTTGGAAGAGTGCAGTATTGTCTGTATAGACCAAATCCGCATGGAGCAAAATCGTTACCCCAATTCCAATCGCAACACCTCGAACGGCGATGATTAAAGGCTTAGAAAATTTGGCGGCAGATTTGAGTAAAACAAAGGGAGGGCCGTCTTGTGGACGAATCTGATCCTTCATTGCTGCAGACTTCATAAAGTCCTGCATGTCATTACCAGCACTAAAATCAGCATCAGCACCACGTAAAATCACCACACGCACGGTTTTATCTTGATCTGCTTCATCCAAAGCATTTGCGATCCAAAGATAAAGTTCAGCATACAGCGCATTTTTCGCTTGAGGGCGATTGATGGCTAAAGTCAGCACCCCATTATCAAGGTTTGCATTTAAATGTTCATGTGGTTGTTGAATACAGCTCAGCGTCATCGTACTATCCTTGCTTTAAGACTTCATTTAATTTTATGCATTCATTATGTCGCATATTTTTTTTGTAGACACAACTGATGAGTTCATAAAAAGTTAATTCATTATGAAATATACATTTGATTATTTAGTTTACATTGGTCGTTTTCAGCCTTTCCATTTGGCGCATATGCAAACCATTAAAATTGCTTTGGAAAAGAGCCAAAATGTCATTCTAGCTTTAGGTTCAGCGCAAAATGAACGCAATATCAAAAATCCATTTTCGGCTGAAGAGCGTGAACAGATGATTCTTTCAAATTTTTCGAAAGAAGATCAAGCACGAATCCATTTTGTCCATGTGATTGATGTTTATAATGATGAAAAGTGGCAAAAATTGGTTAAATCATTAGTGGCTGAAGTCGTTCAGCCAAATGAGAAGGTTGGTTTAATTGGGCATTTCAAAGATGATTCATCTTATTATTTAAAATTCTTTCCAGAATGGCAAATGCTCGAATTGGAGAGTTTAAAAGGTGCAATTTCTGCGACGCCGCTACGTGAAGCATATTATCGTGGTGAGATTATCGAGCGTGAGTTTCCATTGGGAACACAACAGTTCTTAGAAGAATTTCAAAAAACAGACATCTATCAGCAACTCAGATTGAAGTTTGAACAAAATGACAAAAGCAATTTAGACCAAGCAATCTAATCTAAAGCAATTTAGGTAACAGCTAAGTTTTCCATTATGTAAGAAGTATTTTGACTTCAATGATCATTTCATTTACAGCCTATTCTTTTAATGAGAATAGGTAGCTTTGAATGCTAAAGTTGAAAAGCTGTCAAATTCAAAAGTCCCACTTAAAAACTAGATTAATAATCGATCAACCAGAAAGTAGCTTAATTTATAAAGCTAAACTTCATGTGAGTGCAGAGTATTCATATTTTGTTGAGCTGATTGTTTTAGGATTTCAGTTAATTGCTTCAATTGAGGAGACTGCTGTTTCCAGTGATGCCAATACAAACTCACGTTTAGTATCGTATTTGGAATCACATGAATTAACTTTCCATGTTTAAGCGCTTCTTCAGCCTGAAATTCAGGGATCCAACCAAAACCTAAGCCTGAATATATAGCATCATAAAAGGCACTATAAGAAGGAATGGCATGTTGAGGATATTGATTTGAGTAAAGTCCAAAACTTTCCAAGATAAAGTCAGTATGTAAGCGATCCTTGTCATTGAAAATCACAGCAGGAGCGTGTCTTAAGCTTTCACGATCACAGCCCTTTGGAAACCATTCTTTTATAAACTGCGGCGTTGCCAACAGGTGATAGCGCATATCTCCTAGATATTCAGCAACACAACCTTTCATCGCATCTGATTGTGTGGTTAAGCAAGCATTAACACGACCCGCTTCAAGTAAATGATGAGTTTGAGACTGATCATCCACATGGAAATGCAGGGTGATTCGATGTTGTTTTAGACTGTCCTGAATACATGGGAGTAACCAAGAAGCCAAAGAGTCTGCGTTGGTGGCAATGTTGAGTTGAAAGAAATCATGCTCAAGGTTTTTTCCGCCTAAGTCTTGAAAGAGGCTTTGTTCTAATAATTTTTGATGTTGTAAATAATGAACTAAGGTTTCACCTGCTTGAGTAACGCGACAAGGTCGGTCTCGAACCAATAATAAATGTCCCAGTTGTTTTTCAAGTTGTTGCACTCTTAAAGTCACAGCGGATGCAGTGATATTCAATACTTGAGCCGCCAAATCAAAACTTCCTGTTTGAGCAACAGCAAAAAAAGCTTCGGTTTGTTTATGATTTAACATTGAGCTAACTAAATTTATTTTAGATAAATTGATATTAACTCAGTTTTAATGATTTAAAAGAATTTTCGAGAATAATGAACCCATTCATCAATGGGGGGATTCAATGTTTGAAATTTTAGGTTTTTTTAAAGGAGGATTAGAGCAATTTAAAGGCGCTGAATTTTATGCGGTGATCAGTGGTTTTTTGATTGGCTTGAGTCTGATTATTGCGATTGGTGCACAAAATGCTTTTATCTTGAAACAAGGTTTAAAACAACATTATGTCTTTTTAATTTGTACCATCTGTGCATTTTCAGATTCTTTACTTATATTGTTAGGTATAGTTGGCTTTGCTCAAATGATTCAAAACTACCCTCAGGTCATAGAATTTTCAAAATACTTTGGTGCATTATTTTTAATGGTTTATGGTGCTCAACATTTCTATAGTGCTGTGAAACATCAAAAATCGCTCTCGCTAAAAGAAGTTCATCCAGATCATTTACTAAAAATCATCGCGCTTTGTTTGGCTTTTACATGGCTGAATCCGCATGTCTATCTTGATACTGTCGTTTTAGTTGGCTCCATTTCCACTCAATATGATGCTTATAAATGGTGGTTCGCATTCGGTGCGGTATGCTCATCGTGGTTGTTCTTTTTTAGCTTGGGTTATGCAACGAAGTTTCTGATTCCATTTTTTCAAAATGCAAAGGCTTGGAAAATATTGGATAGCGTGATTGGCATCATAATGTGGTCAATCGCGATCAGTTTATTATTGTCTGTTTGATTTTATTTGATCTAATTTTTTAATCGCATTTATATGGCATGAATCTATATGGAGTGAATCAAACAATATCGAGATCGATGCAAGCTGAGTCAATTGATAAGTAAATGATCAGCTTACATCGTTCTGTCAAATCTTAAGCTTGTAAAGCTTTTAAATCTTCTAAAACTTGTTCAGCATGACCCGCTGCTTTCACTTTACGATATTCTTTCACTAACTTGCCGTTGTTGAAAATAAACGTAGAACGCTCAATGCCCATCACTTTTTTACCGTACATATTCTTTTCTTTGATCACATCAAAGTGTTGACACAAGACTTCTTCTTTATCACTGATCAAATCAATGGTGAGGGCTTGTTTTTCACTAAAGTTCTGATGTGCTTTCACTGAATCACGAGAGATTCCATAGATCGTTGTATTCAATGCGTCAAACTGGTCTTTAAGGCATGAAAAACCTACAGCTTGAGTGGTACAGCCGGGTGTTGAGTCTTTAGGGTAAAAATATAAAATCAGCCATTCAGCATTGAGCTCACTAAGGTTCACTTCAGAGTGTGTAGTTGGGAATATGTGATTCGGAAGGGTGATATCGCTCATTATTAATCTCTCAATGTTTAAAATAAGTATAGCTGAACTGGGCCGTTATAAAATTGAATGATTTGAAGTGAACTCTTAATTTTGAGTGTCCCACAGTTCTACTTTCATAAAATTTAAGTAAAAATAAAGCCACGCATTGGTGGCTTTATTGGATGTAGAAATCAATTATTTCTTTTGCATGCCTGCAAGTTTAGTATCGAGTGCAGTACCTAAACATGCTTTCACTTTTGGCTGTTCAGATTTACCAAATTTTTGCATTAAACCAACATATTTATCTTTATCTTTCGCATTTTGAGCACTTTGCAGTTCCCATTGATCTGCATTGGTCATACGACCTTGAGATTCAATATTACATTTACAAAGTTGGGTCACTTCAGTTTTAGATAAAACTTTTGCCGCACCCATTTTATTTTGCTCTTCAACACAGGCATTGATTAAGCCTTGTTTGATATTGCTAGATTTATAAATCGATTGTAATTTTGCTTGGTTATCAGTAGCTGGAGCCGCGAAAGTTGAAGCAGAAAATAAAGTAGCGACAGCAAAAACACTAGAAAGAAAAATATTTGATTTCATCAGTAAAAAAATCCTATTTACTCTGGAATGTAACGAGTCGGATCAGTAACAGCTGCATCAGCAAAACCTTGTTTGCGCAAACGGCAACTGTCACACGTTCCACAAGCTCGACCGAGGTTGTCAGCTTGATAGCAAGACACCGTTTGACTGTAGTCTACGCCATGTTCAATGCCTAAGCGAATGATATTTGCTTTGGATAAATGTAACAAAGGTGTTTCAAATTTAAGAGGTTTTCCTTCGACACCAACCTTAGTTGCAAGTCGAGCCATATTGGCAAAAGCCTCAATAAATTCTGGACGACAGTCTGGATACCCAGAATAATCAACAGCATTGATGCCAATCACAATCGCTTCAGCTTCAAAAACTTCTGCAGCTGCGAGGGCATATGACAAGAAAATAGTGTTACGTGCTGGAACATAAGTTACAGGAATACCACTTTGCTCATGATCAGGGACTTTAATGCTGTGATCTGTTAAGGCAGAGCCACCTAAATTACCCAAATCAATGTTGATGACGCGATGTTCAACACCTGCTTTTTGAGTGAGTTCACGTGCGGCATCAAGTTCAGTGGTTGAGCGTTGACCATACATAAAACTGATTGCTATACATTCATAACGTGCTTGTGCCCAAGCGAGACAGGTTGTTGAATCGAGTCCACCAGATAACAAGACAATGGCACGAGGACGCATAGGAGAACTCCACAAAACATGAAAAATAAAACGTTATTATAGCCTTAATTTGAGCATTTGGTTGAAAGCTTCATCGTATTCAATGCATTCAAAAAAAACCGATCACTATTTAGTATTAAAATCTTAAAAATGTGATTGAAAACTCGTTTTTATTAACTATAATTGACCAGTGGTCGATAAATATACAAACAAGCTAAACAATAAAAATTAGGGATAGCAAATGAAAAAAATGACTTGCCTTGTACTAGGGGTTGCATGCTTTGCAGCGCCTGCATGGGCTGTAGAAATACTCACAGACGATGAATTGTCATTACTCACAGGGCAAGATGGCTTGACCATCAGCGTTGTGCCCACTGGACCAATACAGGCTGAAGTGATTTATCACGATAATGACGGTCTTGGAAATGCGCTCATCGGAGGTACAAAACAAGCGGGTGCGCTTATTTTTGGTACTGCAGATGGCAAAGGTAATAATCCACTTTCTCTATCCTCTGGTTCTGCCAATATCAATGTCATTCTTAAAATTGACACAGATGCAGGACAAGGTGCTGATGGGGCTTTTGTGAATGTTGGGGTGAGTGTTCCTCAAGATCTTACGATTAATACCGGTGATATTTGGGTCGGGGCTTCTAACCAAAAAGTCGGTGCTGTGCGTGGATATACCAACGCAACCAAAATTTTAGATAATATGAAAGTGTATATCTCGAATCTCAATACCAATATTCAATTAGGTTCGACCCCACAAGGTGGTTTACTCAGTATGAATGGTATTTTCAAAGATGGTTTGCGTATTGAAGGTTATAAGTTAAATGACCATGGCGGCGGTGGTTCTTTGGGTATGGAATATATTAGCTTGCAAAACTCACAACCCGGTCGTTTTGGCGTTACCAATCTAGATTTCGATGTCGCTGGATCAGTCAAAGAAGATGGGTTGAATCTTAAAATAAATCGCTTAGGAGATGCTGGTGGCATTAATGCCATGATTTGGGGCGTGAGCGCGGGTGATCTTAATAATCCCAATACTAAATCATTTGGAGATATAGAGATCAGAGGGCTGAACTTAAATGGAACGACGATTAAAGTCACTGGACACTAATTTTGAATGTTTATTGTTGATGCTTAAACATATAGGTGTTGATCTGTAAAATATAGAATTTTAATAAAAGCATCTTCAATCAATTGAAGATGCTTTTGTTTTATAAACTAAAAATAAAAAACTTAGCGTCCAGTTTCATCATTCCATAATAATTTATGCAGTTGAAGCTGAAAACGAACAGGGATGTGGTCTTCTAAAATCCATTGTGCAAGATCACGTGCTAACTGAGGTAAACGGACAGCGCCTTTTTCGATGGCAAAAGCAGGTGAGAACCAAACCGTACTGACTTTCTCATTGAGCTTGTATTGCTCAACTTGAAATTTAGACCATTCGTAATCTTCACGATTACATATCACAAATTTGATTTGATCATGTTGAGTCAAGTGGTCAAGATTAGACATTAAATTGCGCTTATCTTCACCCGACGTCGGTGTTTTTAAATCAAGCACTTTAGAAACACGAGGATCTACTCTAGACACATCTAACGCACCGCTGGTTTCTAAAGAAACTTCACAACCTAAATCCGCTAATTTTTGCATTAGTGGAAGTGCATTTGGCTGCGCCAGTGGTTCACCACCTGTCACGCAGACATAAGGCGTTTTGAAATCCAAAGTGGTTTGAATGATTTCTTCTAAAGATTGACGTTCACCACCTTCAAATGAATAGGTCGTATCGCAATAGCTACAGCGCAGAGGACATCCTGTCAGACGAATAAAGACTGTCGGTAAGCCTAAGGTATTGGCTTCACCTTGTAATGAATAAAATATCTCCGTGATACGTAAGCCCGCAGACGGATCAGTAACAGGGATAGTAGAAGAACGGAGCGCACTCATTATAAAATTACCATCAATACAAAAAATAAAATCTCTACGATCATGTCTGACCGTAGAGACGCAAGACTATTGTAGTCCTCAGAGATTAAGCAGATTTTAATCTTCGCGTAATAAATCATTCAAACTCGTTTTAGAACGTGTTTGTGCATCCACTTTTTTTACGATAATTGCAGCATATAAGCTGTATGTACCGCATTTAGACGGAAGGCTACCAGCCACAACCACAGAACCTGCTGGTACGCGACCATAATGGATTTCGCCAGTCGCACGGTCATAAATCTTAGTCGATTGACCAATGAATACGCCCATTGAAATCACAGAACCTTCTTCGACCACAACACCTTCAACGATTTCTGAACGAGCACCAATGAAGCAATTGTCTTCAATAATCGTCGGATTCGCTTGAAGAGGTTCAAGTACACCACCGATCCCTACACCACCTGATAAATGTACATTTTTGCCAATTTGAGCACATGAACCTACAGTCGCCCATGTATCCACCATTGTGCCTTCATCTACATAAGCGCCGATGTTCACATAAGAAGGCATTAAGATCACGCCTTTAGCTTGGAAAGAGCCTTTGCGTGCAACAGCGGGAGGAACAACACGAACACCGGCTGCTTTGAACTGCTCTTCAGTCCAACCGTTGAATTTGGTCTCTACTTTGTCGTAGAAACGAAGATCACATGACTCAATTGGCTTATTATCATTGATTTTAAAAGATAATAATACCGCTTTCTTTAACCATTGATGAACAACCCACTCACTATTAATTTTTTCAGCTACACGTAGTGTGCCATTGTCTAATCCAGCAATAGCTTCCTCTACTGCTTGACGGATTTCAGCAGGGCAATCAACCGCTGTAAAGTTAGCGCGATCTTCAAATGCTTGTTCAATGATTGTTGAAAGCTGAGACATCGTTTTGTCTATCCTTAAAAATTTTTAAAGATTCTACAGTAAAAGCCCCAAAATTTAGAAAAAAATCACATGCCTGTACAAAAAATTGATTCGTATTTTCTGAAGCAAAAGAAAAAGTAATGAATTGATCAATTGGCGACCGTGTAAAACTCTTTAAAAACAACAAGTAGAACATAATTGTATCAAAAAATAACAAAAAATAATCAATTTGTGGCTTAATAGTGAGGCAATTATCGTCTATGATTCTTGCGAGTCGAAACACATTAATGATTAAAGAACAACTCATTATCTTGAGGAGAAATAAATGAAAGTGTTTAAATTACTTGCAGTGTCTGTTGCGTTGACAACTTCTGGTCTGGCTATGGCTGAAACTCAAGTTGTTCAAAGCGGTAACGTATTTGAAGCAAATCAATTGATCCCTACAGGCGTACGTGCTGAAGTAGGTACAACTGGTTATGGTGGTGCTTTACTTTGGACTGCGAACCCATATGTAGGTTTGGCGCTAGGTTATAACGGCGGTGACATTTCTTGGTCTGATGATTTGTCAATTAATGGTACAAAATACGATTTAGATATGGATAACAGCGTTGGTTATTTAAATGCTGAAATCCGTCCTTGGGGTGCAAGCGAAAATGTATGGGCTCAAGGTCTATATATGGCAGCGGGTGTTGGATATATCGACAACGAATATGGTTTAGATAAGCGTAACAAAAATGCTGAAGGTTCACTCAAAGTTGATGACGTAAGCTACACAGGTCTTGGTGGTGTACGTGGTACTCAAAGTTACAAAAATGATTTCGCTCCATATGTAGGTTTGGGTTTCGCACCTAAAGTGACTAAAAATATTGGCGTATTTGGTGAAGTTGGTGCTTTCTATACAGGTAACCCTTCTGTTAATTTAGAAAGTTATGGTAATTTAACGAATGGTGCTGGTGGTGCTCCGATCGATGTATCTGTACAACGTGAAGAAGACAAAATCCGTAACGACGATAAATACGAATGGCTTCCAGTTGGTAAAGTGGGTTTAAGCTTCCACTGGTAAGATCCAAATAAAAAAACGAGCTTCGGCTCGTTTTTTTGTTTTATCTTTAATCCTTTAATCCTTTAATCCTTTAATCCTTTAATCCTTTAATCCTTTAATCCTTTAATCCCTATTTATCAATGATTAAAAAGGAGCCAAGGCTCCTTTCGATGTTGATCAATCTATCGATCAATCATCAGGATACGCAATTTTCTTAAGGGCTTTAATATCGGCACTTGGTGCACAGAGTGAAATAAACTCATAACCATAACCACGAAGTAAATGTCCTTTGCGAACGGCAATCCAAGTGGTATTTACGCCAAATAGATCCGTATGGATTTGTTTTAAACGATGATCGCGTTCAGTGTCATACGCAACATCATTGACGATTCCTAGCCCCATCCCTAATTCTACATATGTTTTAATCACATCGGCATCAAGTGCGGACATCACTAGATCAACATCAAGTTCTGCTTCTTCAAATGCTTTATCGATTTTAGAACGACCTGTAAAACCGCCGTGATAAGTAATGATCGGATGTTCAGCCAAACGTTCTAATGTGATTTCACGTGGATTGAGTTGAGCTAAAGGGTGATTCTGTGGGGTAATAATGCAATGTTTCCAATTATAGAAAGGTACACTGGCTAAATTGTCTTCAGTGGTTAATGACTCGGTGGCAATACCGATATCCGCAGCACCTGTAAGTAACATTTCCGAAATTTCAACAGGGCTGGCTTGTTGTAAAATCAAATGAACTTTTGGAAATAACTTTTTGAATGAATTGACGATTGGCGGTAGTACATAACGTGCTTGAGTATGTGTGGTAGCAATCGTCAGCATCCCTTCATCTACGCGGTTAAAATCATCTGCTAGGCGTTTAATATTGTCTGCGTCAACCAACATACGCTCAACTATGCCAAGTAATGATTGACCTGGTTCAGTGAGGCCAAGCAAGCGTTTACCTTTACGAATAAACAGTTGGACGCCAAGCTCATCTTCTAAATCTTTAATATGCTTACTCACCCCCGATTGAGAAGTATAAAGTGCAGCAGAGGCCTCTGTTAAATTAAAATTTTGTCTAACGGTTTCACGAATAATTCTTAATTGTTGGAAATTCATATTTTTCTATCCTGAAAAGGATGGGGCAGTTGAATGCCCCATTTTACTATGTGTTAAGCCACTTGATTTGCAAATAGATGCAAGGTATTGGTGCTTAACCAAACCGTTTGATTTGGACGGAACTGATGGCGTTTGGCTTCATCGGGCGTAAGCAAGATTTCAATCAGATTACCTTGACGACTTTGCAATTCTGCAACCACTTTCCCTGCAATCCAAACTTCTCGCAGGAAAGTGGCTTGGAAGGCATTTTCCGTCGGTTGAGCGTGAATAGTCAGCTCATCTGGGCGAACAAAAGCAATCACGTCACCTTGTGGAGAATCTTTGGCTTGTGGCACTTGAATACGATCTTCACCGATTTGAATGATGCCATTGTGGTTTTGACCTTCAAAGCGATTTGCTTGACCTAAGAAGTCAAATACAAATGGAGTCGCAGGCTTTTCATAGACTTCACGGGGTGAACCAATTTGTTCGACATTACCTTTGTTCATCACAATAATTTGATCAGCAACTTCTAACGCTTCTTCTTGGTCATGTGTCACGAAAATTGACGTGATGTGTAATTCATCGTGTAAGGTTCTTAACCACCGACGCAATTCTTTACGAACTTTGGCATCTAACGCACCAAATGGTTCGTCCAGTAACAATACACGAGGCTCAACAGCCAAAGCACGTGCAAGAGCGATACGTTGACGTTGACCGCCTGAAAGCTGTGCAGGGTAGCGATCAGCCAAGAAGCCCAATTGAACGAGGTCTAATAAACGCGTGACACGTTTTTTAATTTCAGATTCAGAAGGTCGCGTGGCACGTGGTCGAACACGTAGACCAAACGCGATATTGTCGAACACAGTCATGTGACGGAACAAAGCATAGTGTTGAAATACGAAACCGACTTGACGTTCACGAACGTGGACATTGGTTGAGTCTTCACCCTCTAGAATGACTTGACCACTATCTGCAGACTCTAAGCCGGCAATGATACGTAGCAGTGTGGTTTTACCACAGCCTGAAGGTCCTAATAATGCAACCAATTGACCATCTGGAAAATCGAGAGAGATGTTATTGAGTGCATGGAATGCACCAAAGTGTTTTTCAATATTTTTGACTTGAATACTCATGCGGTCATTCCTTAAGAAACTTGTGAATCTTCGTTACGTTTGCTTTGGTTTTCTTGGCGAATCTCAACCCACGTTTTTAGAATCAGGGTCACGATTGCAAGCAATGCCAAGAGTGATGAAACAGCAAATGCAGCACTGAAGGTATATTCGTTGTAGAGAATCTCTACATGCAGTGGCAGGGTATTGGTCTCGCCACGAATGTGACCAGAGACCACCGATACTGCACCAAACTCACCCATTGCACGTGCATTACAAAGAATCACACCGTAAATTAAACCCCATTTAATATTGGGAAGGGTCACTTTCCAAAAGGTTTGCCAACCAGAAGCACCCAATACGATAGCAGCTTCTTCTTCTTCAGTGCCTTGTGCTTCCATTAGTGGGATTAACTCACGTGCCACAAAAGGAACAGTAATGAAGATTGTCGCCAAGACAATGGCAGGAACAGCATAAAGGATCTTAATGTCGTTATCCATCAGCCAACCGCCAAACCAACCCTGAGTACCAAACATCAATACCAACATCAAACCTGCAATCACAGGGGATACAGAGAATGGCATATCAATAATGGTGGTCAGGATCGATTTACCGCGAAAGTTGAACTTGGCCACAGACCATGCTGCTGCCACACCAAACACCACGTTTAAAGGTACTGCAATGATCGCCGTTAAAAGCGTGAGCTTCACTGCGGATAAGGTGTCAGGATGAACCAATGCTTGAGCGTAAACACCAACACCTTGTTTAAAGGCTTCTACAAAAACCAAGATTAACGGTAGAATTAAGCAACTCAAGAAGAAGATTAACGCAATCGTGATCAGTGTATAACGAACCCATGTTGGTTCTCGCGTTGCATCACGAGACTGTAATTTTTCAGCTAAAGCATTGCTATTGGTATTTAAGCTCATTGTGCAGTTCTCCCTGTACGACGGCTTGCCCATGCTTGTAGCAAGTTAATCAAAAACAGAATAAAGAATGAAAGCACCAACATCACAACAGCAATTGTGGTTGCACCTGCATAGTCATATTCCTCTAAACGAGAAATAATCATCAAAGGCGCAATTTCTGTTTCGAAAGGTTGATTACCTGCGATGAAAATGACCGAACCGTATTCACCGACACCACGTGCGAATGCCAAAGCAAAACCCGTGATGAGTGCAGGAAACAGAATAGGCAGAATGACCTTGGTTGCAATTTGAAGACGCGTCGCACCTAAAGCAGAAGCTGCTTCTTCGAGTTCGGTTTCTAAATCAGCAAGTACAGGTTGTACAGTACGAACAACAAAAGGCAGACCAATAAAAATCAATGCTAAAGTAATACCAATTGGAGAGTAAGCAACCTTGATACCCAAGGGTTCAAGATATTGACCAATCCAACCTGTTGGCGCATAGAGAGACGTTAATGCAATACCAGCAACCGCCGTAGGAAGTGCAAAAGGTAGATCGACCAATGCATCAACAATTCGTTTACCCGGAAAGCTGTAGCGTACTAAACACCATGCCAATAATAGACCAAAAACAACATTGACCAATGCAGCAATAATGGCTGCAGAGAAACTGAGTTGTAAAGATTTAAGAATACGTTCTGAACTTAAAATTTCCCATAAACCATCCCAACCGATACCCATTGATTTGATAAATACAGCAGATAAAGGAATCAGAACAATTAATGACAAATATGCGAGGGTAAAGCCTAGAGATAGACCAAATCCTGGCAGCACTCGGGATCGCTGCGACATGACGACTCCTCAATGAGAGATGCTCACCGAAGTCAGTGAGCTAAATAATGTAAAATCTTGCTAAGGATAAAATGCTAAGCTTAGATTGCAAATTTGTAATACAACTTGTTGTCATCAGTATTGCTTATAAGACTGTTTAACTTTTCTGAATCCATTTGTTCGGTATACATATGGTTGTAAATTTCAGGAAAAGGACCAAAGCCTGATGCAACATTAATATGACCTGCAGCTCCGATATTCGTCGGACATACTTGCCAAAAATGAGCTAAATTTTTTGCATCTTCAAAACTTAACCATGGATCATTTTCACTGATGATCATATCCGTGGGAATTTTCAATTTAATTTGATAAAAATATGAAGCGTAATCATTTTGACTATTTCGTGCAAAACCCTGATCGCCAAATCGGGCAGGATTGGCAGGGGCAACCAAAATCAGTTTTTTGATTTTTCTTGCCAATTCAGGGTGTTGATCGATTGCAGCCACAGCGGTTAAGCAACCAAAACTATGCGCCACAATTTGGATATGTCCACTTACAACTGAGACAGTTTCTATAAAGTTGCTGACCCATTGATTAAGGACAGGATCATTCCAATCTTGTTGCTGAACACGAGAGCAGCACATGAGTTGGCGTTGCAACCATGATTGCCAATGGTCGTAATCACTACCACCTACGCCTGGAACAATAACTGTATGCATGTTGTTCACTCCCATGTTTAAAATGTGTCTATATACGGATTACTTTGCATTCGCCTTGATGATTTGATCAAATACACCACCATTCTCAAAATGGGCTTTTTGCACTTTCGCCCAACCACCAAACTCTTGGTCAATGGTCACAAGTTTCAAAGGTTTGAATACTGAATATTTGCTTAGAACTGCTTGGTTACGTGGGCGATAGAAGTTTTTCGCCGCAATATTTTGACCTTTAGGTGAATAAAGGAAGTTTAAATAACCTCTAGCTAAATGTTGATTCCCCGATTTTTCTACATTTTTTTCAACGATTGCGACAGGTGGCTCAGCCAAAATTGAAAGACTAGGTGTGATGATTTCAAATTTACCCGGTTGTTCACGAATTGCTAAATGCGCCTCATTTTCCCAAGCCAAAAGAACATCACCAATACCTCGTTCAGCGAAAGTCGTTGTCGAGCCACGCGCACCAGAATCTAGTACTTTGGTGTGCTTATAAACGTTTTGAACAAATTGCTGTGCTTTAGCATCATTACCGCCTGGTTGATGTTTTGCCCAAGCCCATGCCGCAAGATAGTTCCAGCGTGCACCACCTGAAGTTTTTGGATTAGGGGTCACAATTTCAACACCAGGCTTCACAAGGTCACCCCAATCTTTGATGCCCTTGGGATTGCCTTTACGCACAAGGAAAACAATCGTTGATGTATAGGGGGTCGAGTTATTCGGAAATTTCTTTTGCCAATCTTTAGGTAATAGCGTTGTTTTTTCTGCAATCGCATCGATATCCGCTGCCAATGCCAATGTCACAACATCTGCATTTAAACCATCAATCACGGAACGCGCTTGTTTACCAGAACCACCATGCGATTGACGAAAGTTGACGTCTTGACCTGTGCGACTTTTCCAATACGCACCGAACTCTTTATTGACTTCAACATAAAGCTCTCGCGTTGGATCGTAAGAGACGTTGAGTAGATCACGTGCAGCTGAAACAGCAGAAGATGTTGAAACCAGTGCAACAAGCAATCCGAGTTTTAATTTTGATAGTCGCATGTATATAATCCTGAAATATTTTTTAAGTTTGATAGCATGCGAGCAGAATATCTTTTCTCTTTATCCATAAAAAATAATAAAAAATGAATTTTATATGAATAAATGAGATAAGTGAATCGTTAAATGTATCATTCAATTCGACTCACCCAATAGGGCATTGCACTATGATTTGTTTAAGAAATGCTAAGGTTGTGGATTCGATTGATGTTCTAGACCGTGCTTTTCATTATGGTGATGGTTTTTTTAGCACTGCTCGAATATTGAACGACCATTTGGAGTTGGAGGATTTGCATTATGCACGACTCAAAAATTCCGCTGAACGGTTAAGTTTCAAGATTGACTTAACACTCATTGAATCAAGTTTGTCATATTTACGACAGAATCACTGCACTTTAAATGGGACTTTAAAATTCATCGTGAGCCGAGGCTTAGGACAGCGCGGTTATCGTCTGCCTGATCATCCAGCTGATCTTTATGTGTTGTACTATCCGCAAAATCTAACATCATTTCAAATCGAGACAATTCAGAGTGGTACGCTTAATTTAGCGATGGGTTTGCAAATGCCAAATTTGGTGGGCATTAAAAGTTTAAATCGATTGGAACAAGTCTTGCTGAAACAAGAAGCGGATCAACATGAGTGGATTGAAGCCTTGGTGACAGATGTTCAAGGCGGAGTTGTTGAAGGAGTGAGCAGTAATTGCTTCTTTAAGATAAACAATACATGGATTACACCAGAACTTCGCTATAATGGCGTCCATGGTGTGATGCGTGCATTGATTTTGAGCCGAATGCAACAACTTAATATTCCTTGTGTTCAGCGTTACGTCGATTTAGAAGAGATTGATCAAATCGAAAGTTTATTCTTCTGTAATGCTTTGAGTCCGATGAAAGCAGTTCACCAATTTAATGATACTTTTCTAGAGGTTCAGCCTTGTGTTGAACTTTTTAATTTTCTTCAGTTGAATCAGATGCATGACTATGTCTAATCCTAAAACAAAACCTAAAACAAAATCTGAAACAAATAATAAAAATCAAACCTCTTCTCAACGATTTAAAGGGTTCGTGGTGGTCTTTATTGGGCTTGTTCTGATTGGAATCACTGTGTTGTGGTCAAGTTTATTTAAAAACTATCCAGTCGAAGGTCAAAAGCAGATGATCGCCATTGGTGATGGTGATACATATTCTGGTTTTATTGATCGTATAGCCAAAGAAGATCAAGTGAGCTTCCCGATGATTCTTAAAATCTATCAAAGGTTCATGATTCATGACACGATGAAAGCAGGTGTGTATGAAGTGAAACAAGGCATGAGTGTTCGTCAGGTCTTGGACTTATTTGCAGATGCAGATAATGCACAGATGAATCGTATATTGGTGATTGAAGGAACTAATTTTAAGCAACTCATTGAAAGCTTAAAGAAGGATGATCTTGTAACGAAAGAAGTGGCTCACTTACCTTATGCTGAAATGTTGAAAGAATTGAATATTCCTTTTAATCATCCTGAAGGCTTATTTGCACCTGATACCTATTTCTTTGCCAAAGGCGAAACTGACCGTAAAATTTTAACCAATTTGTATCAACGTCAGATGAAGGCTTTAGATGCCGCATGGGAAAAACGTGCTACGGATTTACCTTATAAAGATAAGTATGAAGCGTTGATTATGGCTTCGATAATTGAACGAGAAACCAGTGTTGATAGCGAATTGGAACAAGTGTCTGGTGTATTTGTTCGTCGTTTAAAAATGGGAATGCGCTTACAAACAGATCCTACCGTAATTTATGGTATGGGTGATGCGTATAAAGGCAATATCACACGTAAAGATTTACGTACGCCGACGGCATATAATACCTATACTATTTATGGTTTACCGCCGACACCAATTGCACTTCCAAGTTCAAAAGCGATTGAAGCTGCAATGCATCCTGACAATTCAGATCAAATTTACTTTGTCGCTACAGGTAATGGCGGTCACAAGTTCAGTTCAAATTTAGAAGATCACAATCGAGCAGTTCAAGAATATCTTTCAGTTATTCGTTCGAAAAATTAAGGGAAAATATGTTTATTAGTTTCGAAGGCACTGAAGGTGTAGGCAAAACCACGCTGATTCGTAAATTGTTTGATCATTTTCAAACACAAGGCAAAGAAGTAATCCTTACACGTGAGCCAGGTGGAACACCTTTGGCAGAGCAAATTCGTTCTCTATTGCTTTCGGTGAATCATGATGAGCAAATGTCAAATGACACTGAGCTATTACTCATGTATGCGGCACGTGCTCAACATTTGGCACAAGTAATTCTGCCGGCTTTGGAGCAAGGTAAGATCGTTCTGTGTGATCGCTTTGCAGATTCAAGTTTTGCTTATCAATGCGCAGGTCGTGGTTTAAGTCGTCAGAAACTTCAACTTCTAAATGAAAACTTTGTTTCGAAAATGCCAGACATTAGTTTTTGGTTGGATGCACCGATTGAACTAGGCATGACCCGAGCGCGTGAGCGTGGTGCCTTGGATCGTTTTGAGCAAGAAAAAGTATCTTTCTTTGAAAAAGTGCGTTCAGGTTTTGAAGAAATTTCATTCAAAGAACCAAATCGCATGAAACGTTTGGATGCAACTCAAAGCCCGGAACAGGTTTTTGAGCAAGCGCTAAACTATCTATAAGTCATCTTTGTGTTGATCAATTTTTATATATTGATTTGAACCCTTTAGTTAATGATCTTTATCTTGAATCACTTTATATTCAACATTTGAATATAAAGTTGATTCAGGACGAATACTTTAATGAAGAGTAATAAACAAGAAATATCGGCTTTTCTAGAACAAGAATTTCCACAAAGTTTGGTGAAATGTGAAATTGAATCCGTCGTCGAAAAGGGCGCAACGGTAATTTACCATGTCGATGAAAATGACCTAAGACCGGGCGGCACAGTTTCAGGCCCAACCATGATGACCGCCGCTGACTATGGTTTATATATTGCAATTTTGGGTGAAATCGGGATTGTTGGATTGACGGTCACGACCAATATGAATATCAATTTTTTACGTAAACCTTCAGGTGGTCAAGATTTACGCGGTGTATGTAAATTGATGAAAGTGGGTAAAGTGCTCATAGTCGGGGAGGTTTATCTGTATTCATTAGATTCGGATGAGCCGATTGCCCATGTCACCGGAACCTATTCTATACCACCGCAAAGGTAGTCAAAAGATAATCAAAAAAGAGCGAATATTCGCTCTTTTTTGATTTAAATACTTAAGCTTCAACCAATGGTGTTTCAACTTGAAAATTAGGTGGTATGAGTACTGTTTTTCTAAGTTCATTGGAGAGTTCTGGATAATCAAGTGTGTAATGTAGTCCGCGAGATTCCTTACGTTGCATTGCACAGCGTACAATCATTTCAGAGACGAGCACTAAGTTTCTTAGTTCGATTAAATTCTTGCTGACGTGGTAGTCTTGATAATATTCATTGATTTCAGATTTTAACATTTCGATGCGGTTGAGCGCTCGTTCTAAACGTTTCGTCGTTCTGACAATACCGACATAATTCCACATGGTTTGACGGAGTTCGTCCCAGTTTTGTAGGATTACGACATCTTCATCTGGGTTTTCAACTTGACTTGCATCCCATGCAGGAACAATAGGTGCTTCAAAATCCGTACTGAACTGTGACTGAATATGTTCAGCAGCACTCATTCCATAGACAAAACATTCCAATAATGAATTACTTGCCATGCGGTTTGCACCGTGAAGCCCTGTATATGAGGTTTCACCAATTGCATATAATCCTGATATATCTGTTTGACTATGATCATCAACCATTACACCACCGCAGGTATAGTGGGCTGCAGGAACAACAGGAATCATTTCTTTTGTAATATCAATACCTAATTCGAGTAGGCGTTGGTAAAGTGTAGGGAAGTGTTCTTTGACAAAAGCTTCAGGTTTGTGGGTAATATCGAGCCAAACGTGACGGATACCTAAACGCTTAATTTCATAATCAATTGCCCGAGCCACAATATCACGCGGAGCGAGTTCAGCACGTTCATCAAAACGAAGCATGAAACGCTCACCATCCGGTAAACGGAGATAAGCACCTTCACCACGCATTGCTTCAGTAATTAAAAAAGAGCGAGCTTGAGGATGGTATAAGCAGGTTGGATGGAATTGATTGAATTCCATGTTCGCGACCCGACAACCCGCACGGTATGCCATTGCGATGCCATCACCTGTGGCAATATCTGGGTTTGAAGTGTAAAGATAGGCTTTCATTGCTCCACCACAGGCAAGTGCGGTAAAGGGAGCAAGAAAGGTGATGACCTGTTCAGATTGTTCATCCAATGCATATAAACCAAGTGCACGATTGTCTTGATCCATGTGACCCAATTTATGCTGGGTGATTAAATCAATCGCGACATAATTCTCAAAGATTTGGATATTTTGTTGTTCTTGTACGCGTTGGACTAATGTAGTTGATATAGCTTTACCCGTTGCATCTGCACTGTGAATAATACGGCGTTGTGAGTGACCACCTTCACGTGTTAAATGTAGTTGTTCATGTTCATCTAGTGTGAATTGAACACCTTGTTTTAACAAGAAATCGACTGAAAGTTTTCCACCTTCAACGGTATGTTGTACGGCTTGTTTTTCGCATAAATGTGCACCGGCAATTAAAGTGTCGTCAATATGCTGTTGAATCGAATCTGACTGATCGAGTACTGCTGCAACACCACCTTGAGCATAATACGTGCTGGCATCGGTAAGGTTTGATTTTGCTAAGATGGCAATACGATAATGTTCTGGCAAAGACAGCGCTAAACTCAGACCTGCACCACCACTACCGACAATAATTACATCAAATTGCAGACTTTGATTTGAATCAGACATTTCCATTCGCTAATTTGGTCAAAAAAAGTCTGTCAATAACACTCTTTTTTGCACAAAAAAACAATAGTTCTAAAGATTAAAATGCTTGGAAAATGATTAAAAGGACTAAATTTAAGGAAAAATTAAGTAAAGCATTGTTTTTAAAAAAATTAGAAACATTTATTTACTTAAATATATACATTACTATGCTAAAAACATAGCTATCAAAAAATCAAAAATCTGTGAGTAAGGGTTTTATGAATAATCGTTTTATGCAAAAAGGAATGTTCGCTATTGCTTTTACAATGGCTGCTCAAGTCAATGCATCAGTACCTGTGGATTTTTCTCATTTGGTTGAACAAGTGAGTCCGGGGGTAGTGAGTGTTAATGTTGTCAAAAAAATGTCTCAGGAAGAGTTATTACAGCAACAAGTTCCTGAAATTTTAAAGCGTTTTTTTGGTAATCAAATTATTATTCCGCAACAGCAAGCACCTCAAGAAAAAACCGCTTTTGGTAGTGCATTTTTCATCTCTAAAGATGGTTATTTGTTGACCAATCATCATGTGGTTGAAGATGCATCTCAAGTGACTATTGTGCTCAATGATCGCCGTGAAATTGATGCAAAAGTTGTAGGAAGTGATGCGCGAACAGACGTTGCATTGTTGAAAGTGACAGGTTCAAATTTCCCATCCTTATCAACAGGGAATATTGATCAACTCAAAGTAGGACAACCTGTTTTAGCAATCGGTTCTCCTTTTGGTTTTGATTATTCCGCTTCTGCAGGAATTGTAAGTGCAAAATCGCGGAATATGCTAAGCGACGAGAATTCAGTTCCTTTTATTCAAACTGACGTCGCATTGAATCCAGGTAACTCGGGTGGTCCACTGTTTAACCAACAAGGTCAGGTTGTGGGGGTTAATTCACGGATCTTTAGTGGTACGGGTGGATATATGGGGTTGTCCTTCTCTATTCCGATTGATGTAGCCATGGATGTCGCAGATCAATTGAAGAAAAATGGTAAAGTGACTCGCTCTTATCTCGGTGTGATGTTACAAGATGTTGATCGTAATTTAGCAGAAGCTTACAAATTATCGAAACCAGAAGGCTCATTGATTACGCAAGTTGTGCCAAACTCTCCTGCTGCAAAAGCGGGCATGCGATCAGGTGATGTGATTTTAAAATTTAATGGCACACCAATTTCACGTACTTCTGATCTGCTGAATTATCTTAATCGGACTTCGCCAAATCAAAGCATTAATTTAGAAATACTTCGCGATGATAAGCCACGTGTGATTTCAGCAACACTAACGACGTCTCCTGATGATACGCCTGCGAAGTCAAATGGAAGTTCAGCAACTAAAGCTCAGAAAGGACCTGTTTTAGGTATCTCAATTCGAGGTCTTAGTCCAACAGAGTTGCAACGCTTAAATGTCAAAGGTGGTGTATATGTACAAGATGTGGTTCGTGGTGGTCTGGCTGCACAATCACGTATTCAAGCGGGCGATGTGATCACACAAATCAATGGTAAGCAAATCACGAGTGCGAATGATTTTGTTGAATCTGTCGCAGATCTAAAAGCCAATACTGTTGCTCGTGTTGCAATCGTGCGTCAAGGTCAGAATGCAATTATTGGTTTACGTATCCGTTAATTTTGTCATTTTTCGCTTCTAAATTGATTTAAAGCAAATCAAGTCGAATAAAAATCCACTCAATTTTGAGTGGATTTTTTATGAGGAGTTTGAGTTATTGGTGGTTTCAATTATTCATGTGCTTTGTTAAATTTGTGAACTCTAGAGATTTACATAAAAACAAGGTTGTTGCGTGAGTACTATTTTTGACTTAAAACTAAAAGTAAAGCCTGAGCATATTGATGTATTGGGTCATGTAAATAACGTTGTTTATGTCAGTTGGATGCAAGACGTTGCAACCGCTCATATTGAAGCTTTAGGGTTGGGTGTTACACAGTATTTAGAATTAAAACATGCGATGGTGGCTGTTGAACATCATGTGCAATATCGAAAAGCAGCAATGCAAGATGAAGACATTATTTTGCGTACTTGGTTAAGCGAAATCAATGCTTTGTACTCTTTTCGACAATATGTTTTCTATAGACCTACCGATCAAAGTGTTTTATTTGTCGCAAATACCAAATGGGCGTGTGTCGAAATCGCTACAGGTCGCCCAAAACGCATGTCGCCGACATTTACTCAGGCTTACCAACCACTGGCGGAAGACATCAATCCATTGGATTTTAGTCAGTTGTATTTGGGATGATCATTAATATTGGATAGGATTAATCATTCGAATGAAGTTTGGATATTTCAACCTTGGCTTATGATTATTTTTGAATACTTTGAAAAAACCATCTGCTATAATCGTCAGCAATTCATTAAACATCTTTTTGTTATGCAATCAGTATTTCTTGCATAGCGCACTATATTGTTCAAGGTAACCCATGGCGCAAGCTAAAAAATCCGTTGATATCAAAAACATTCGTAACTTTTCGATCATTGCTCATATCGATCATGGAAAGTCGACTCTAGCTGACCGCTTTATTCAAACCTGTGGTGGTTTACAAGATCGTGAGATGCAAGCTCAGGTACTTGACTCTATGGATATTGAACGCGAACGTGGGATTACCATTAAAGCCGCTTCAGTAACGCTTTATTATAAGCATCCAAATGGTGAAGAATACCAACTGAACTTCATTGATACGCCTGGACACGTTGACTTCTCTTATGAAGTTTCTCGTTCATTGGCTGCATGTGAAGGTGCATTGCTCGTTGTCGATGCCGCACAGGGTGTAGAAGCACAGTCTGTGGCAAACTGCTACACAGCAATTGAACAAGGTTTGGAAGTTCTTCCAGTACTGAATAAAATTGACTTACCTCAAGCTGAACCCGAACGTGTTATCCAAGAAATTGAAGACATTATTGGCGTTGAAGCAACTGACGCACCGACATGTTCTGCAAAAACAGGTTTAGGTGTTGAAGGGGTGCTTGAAAAACTTGTCGATGTAATTCCGCCACCTGTCGGTGATCGCGACGGTGCTTTGCAAGCACTAATTGTTGACTCATGGTTCGATAACTATCTGGGTGTCGTGTCTTTGGTCCGTGTAAAACACGGTCGTATCCGTAAGGGCGACAAAATGTTGGTGAAATCTACCGGTCAAACACATATCGTGACTTCAGTCGGTATCTTCAATCCAAAGCACACTGAAACAGGTGAGTTAGAAGCAGGCGAAGTCGGTTTTGTGATTGCAGGTATTAAAGACATTTTTGGTGCACCCGTGGGTGATACCATCACTTTGTCTTCTACGCCTGAAGTTGAAATTCTTCCTGGGTTCAAAAAAGTTAAACCACAGGTTTATGCGGGTTTATTCCCAATTGATGCAAGTGATTTTGAACCGTTCCGCGAAGCTTTGCACAAGCTTCAAATTAATGACTCTGCACTTTTCTTCGAACCTGAAAGCTCTGATGCTTTAGGCTTTGGTTTCCGTTGTGGCTTCCTTGGGATGCTTCACATGGAAATCGTACAGGAACGTTTAGAGCGCGAGTATGATCTCGATCTGATTTCATCAGCACCGACGGTAATCTATGAAGCTGTGATGAAAAATGGCAACACCATTTACATCGATAGTCCTTCAAAAATGCCAGAAGGTTCAACGGTTGAAGATCTTCGTGAACCGATTGCTGAATGTAATATTCTCGTACCACAAGAATATCTTGGAAATGTAATGACATTGTGTGTTGAACGTCGTGGCGTTCAAAAAGACATGAAGTTTGTCAGTAACCAAGTTGCGATTACTTTTGAGATTCCGATGGCAGAAGTGGTCATGGACTTCTTTGACCGTTTGAAATCATGTTCGCGTGGTTTTGCATCACTTGATTATAACTTTGTTCGTTTTGAAAGTTCTTCGTTAGTAAAAGTTGATGTTCTGATCAATGGCGATAAGGTTGATGCTTTGGCGATGATTTGTCATCGTAATGACGCCCGTCATCGTGGTATTGCACTGGTTGAAAAAATGAAAGAATTGATTCCACGTCAGATGTTTGATGTTGCGATTCAAGCAGCAATTGGTGCTCAAATTATTGCCCGTTCTACTGTGAAAGCGATGCGTAAAAACGTATTGGCTAAATGTTATGGTGGTGACGTTTCACGTAAGAAGAAACTTCTCTCTAAACAGAAAGAAGGTAAAAAACGCATGAAGCAAGTGGGTAGTGTTGAAATTCCACAAGAAGCATTCTTAGCTGTACTCAAAGTAGAAAGATAATAAAAGAGGATATGTAAGCCATGGATTTTGATTTTAATTTGATCCTCGTACCCGTAACGCTGATTTTCTTCGGTTTGTGGTTGCTTGATAAGTTTGTACTCAAACAACGAGCAAGCAAGGGTAAAGGTAATGAAAATTTCATTATCACATGGGCTTATGACTTCTGGCCTGTCTTGGCTGTTGTGCTTGTACTGCGCTCATTCTTCTTTGAGCCGTACAATATTCCATCGGATTCGATGGTGCCAACGCTTGAGACAGGTGACTATATCTTAGTGAACAAATACCAGTATGGTGTTCGTTTGCCGATTACCAATACCAAGATCATTGATGTAGCAGAGCCTGAGCGTGGTGATGTCGCGGTATTCCGTTATCCACCACAACCAAGTATCAGTTATATTAAAAGAATTATTGGCTTACCAGGGGATCATATTGTTTATGAAAACGGTAAGCTCAATATCAATGGTAAAGTAGTGCCATTTGAAACGGCTGAATTTAGTCGTAAAAAGGATGATTTAGACACGCCTGAATCTATTTATCACTACGAAACATTGGGTGAACATAAACATCTCGTACGTAATTTGGCAGGTCAAAATACTTTAATTGCGCAATTTAACTATGCACAATCAAAGTCTGATCTACCGTTTGTTGCGACAGAAAATGATCGTTTTGTGAAAACCAATGGATTAAGTTGGGAAGTAAAAGTGCCAGTAGGTCATTACTTCGCAATGGGTGATAACCGTGACCAAAGTGCTGACAGTCGATTCTGGGGATTCGTACCGCAAGCAAACTTAACAGGTAAGGCTGTTTATGTGTGGATGCATAAAGAGCCAGGTTTAAAACTTCCGTCGTTCAGTCGAAATGGTCAAATTCAATAATTTAACCTTTGGATAAAAATAATGCGTAATGCTCAAAAAGGTACGTCTTATATTTCGATTTTACTGGGGATCATGGTTGTCGCTTTTGTTTTAAAAGCAACAGTGGCAGTATGGCCATCCTATTGGGATGATCGTGTGATAAATAAGCTCATTGAATCGCAAATGCAAAAAAGCCCTTCAAATATCACACCTTCTCAGTTTTCGACTCAAATGAGTCAGGATTTTAGTATGAACAATATTCGGGAAATTAATTTTCAGGATATTGCGCATGTTTCAACAGAAAATGGTTTACAAGTGACAAAGAAATACGAAGTAAGAAAACCGTTCTTACTGAATATTGATTTAGTCCTCACATTCGAGAAGAGTTTTGATCAAAGGTCAGTTCAAAGTAAGTGATTCACGCTTACTCAGTCGCATCGGTTATCAGTTTAATCAAATTGAGCTACTCAAGCTTGCACTGACGCATCGATCGGTAAGTCATAAGCACAATTACGAACGCCTAGAGTTTTTAGGTGATTCGTTGTTGGGCATGATTATTGCCAATTATCTATATGAGCAATATCCAAACGAAAATGAAGGTCGTTTAACGCGTATGCGTGCAACTTTGGTTCGTCAGGAAGCTTTAGGTAAGATTGCAACAGATTTGAAACTTAGTCAGAGTTTAATACTCAGTGTGGGTGAATTAAAATCTGGTGGACATCATCGTGAATCTATTCTTGCGGATACTGTTGAAGCGATTATTGGTGCGATTTATATCGATTGTCATGATTTACAACTTTTACAATCGATTGTTTTAAATTGGTATACACCATACCTAGATCATATTGAGCCTACGGATCAATTGAAGGACCCGAAATCACGTTTACAAGAATATCTTCAAGCGCGTAAAAAGCCTCTCCCAATTTACGAAGTTGTCGATATTCAAGGTGATGCGCCCAATCAGCATTTTAAAGTTGAATGTGTGATTGAGGGCATGCCCACCAGATATGGTGAAGGTTCAAGCCGTCGTTTCGCAGAACAAAGCGTTGCGGCAGATATTTTAAAAATTTTGGAGCAAAAGTCTTAATGACGACTCATTCCGATCACATCGATGCTGATCACGACTCGAACGACACTGCTAACGATCTTATTAATAACTTTTTTAGCGCACAAGGAACAGAAATTCCGAGTGACTTTAAAAGTGGATTTGTTGCCATTGTTGGTCGACCAAACGTCGGTAAATCGACATTAATGAACCATATTTTGGGTCAGAAGTTGTCAATTACATCACGTAAACCACAAACGACACGTCATAAAATTGTCGGTATTGATTCTCGTGAGAAGTCTCAGGCTGTATTTGTGGATACGCCAGGGATGCACAAGAAAGAAGTTCGTGCCATCAATAAAATGATGAACCGTGCTGCACATTCTGCATTACGTGATGTGAACTTGGTTCTCTTTGTCGTTGATGCAGACAAATGGACACAAAACGATGACCTCGTTTTGGAAAAACTTAAAAATGCAGAAATGCCTGTGATTCTTGTAATCAATAAAGTTGATACTTTTGAAAATAAGAACAGTGCTTTGCCTTTGATTTTAGAGCGTGAAAAGTTGATGAACTTTGCGGAAATTGTTCCAGTTTCTGCACTTCGTGGTGCAAACCTTGAACATTTACGTCAAACGATTGAGAAATATCTACCATTCCAACCACCGCTATATTCTTTAGATCAATTGACCGATCGTTCAGAGCGTTTCCTTGCGAGTGAAATCATTCGTGAAAAGATTATGCGTCAGTTGGGTGAAGAACTTCCATACGATTTAACAGTTCAAATTGAATCTTTTAAAATTGAAGAGCCAGTTTTGAATGAAAAAACTGGTCGTATGAAGCCCGCATGTACGTATATTGATGCAACCATCTTTGTTGATCGCCAAGGTCAAAAAGCGATTGTGATTGGTGAAAAAGGCGCAAAATTGAAAAAAATCGGTATGGACGCCCGTGCCGATATGGAAAAAATGTTTGAGCAAAAGATCATGCTGACACTTTGGGTGAAAGTCAAAGGTGGGTGGTCTGATGATGAGCGTGCATTGAAAAGTTTAGGGTATAGTGATATCTAATCACTACATCTTGTTTATTGCCCTTTAATGGAAGAAATCGAATGATCAAAGTATTGGCTGTATTGACGTGTATGTTCATGTTGCAAGGTTGTATTCACAAAATCGTTACGGTTCCCGTTAAAGTGGCATACAAGACCACCAAAGGTGTTGTTAAAGGTACAGCAGCTGTTGTTGGAGCAGTCATCCCAGATGGTGATGACGAAGAATCTGATGATAACAAGAAAAAAGATAAGGATGATTAAATCGGTTTAGTGCTCATTCTATGCGTAATGAAACTTTGCATGGTTTTTTAATCCATCATCGAAAATATCGAGAGCGTAGCCATATTGTTCATTTATTTACTGAAGAATATGGTCGCATCGATGGTATTTTAAGGCAGATGCCTCCACCGCAATATCAACCGATTATTCTACAAGCCACAGGTAAGTCTGAACTCAAGAATTTTGCGAAATTGGAAATTTTGACACATCCAGTGTTCTTCCATGGAGATGCCTTTTTTGCAGGTTTTTATCTGAATGAAGTTTTACTGCGCTTATGCCCATTAGAAGAGGCTATGCCAGAAACTTTTCGGCAATACCAAATTACCTTGGCACAATTACAACATTTGGCAGATCAAGTGCATCCCAATGAATTCTTGAAACAAATTTTAAGACAATTCGAGCATGTTTTATTGGACGAGTTGGGTTATTCACTTAACTTTGCGATTGATTCAAAGCAAAATGAAATTCTTCCACAAGTAAGATACCAGTTTCAGCTGAATGATGGCTTTATGCCAGTCGCTCATCATTCCAATGCGACGCTGACGGGTGAATCTATTTTGTCGATGATTCACTATGAAAAGGGTACAGAATTTAACGCTGAACAGTTACAATTACTGGCTAAGCTTTACCGTCAAATGATTGCATCTTTGCTCGGTGATCGACCTTTAAAAAGTCGACAGCTTTGGATTCAGAATGCTCAGACCAAATCGCACTCTATGTCTCAATCAAAACCTCAATGAGAATATCAAACTCAATCAAATTAGGAAGATGTTATGGCTGCTTTGCTTGGTGTAAATATTGATCATGTTGCTACGCTTCGACAAGCACGCGGAACGAATTATCCAGACCCAGTTCAAGCTGCGCTGATTTGTGAGGAGGCGGGTGCTGAAGGGATTACATTGCATTTGCGTGAAGACCGTCGCCATATTCAAGATGATGACGTGAGACGCATGCGTCCAGTGCTTAAAACACACATGAATTTAGAGCTTGCCGTCACAGCTGAAATGATTGCATTTGCCAAAGAAATCAAACCGCAGCATGTGTGTTTTGTGCCTGAAAAGCGTGAAGAAGTGACCACGGAAGGTGGTTTGGATGTGGTTGGACATTTTGAAGATGTGAAAGCTGCTACTGCTGAACTGACTGCAGTCGGTTGTGATGTATCCTTGTTTATCGATGCTGATTTTGCTCAAATTGACGCTGCTGTTGCATGTGGTGTACCTACCATTGAAATCCATACAGGTGCGTACGCAGATGCTGAAACGCCAGAAGCTCAATCGAAAGAATTAGAGCGTATTGTGAAAGGCGCAGAGTATGCGGCATCTAAAGGATTGGTTGTAAATGCTGGACATGGGCTTAATCTGTCTAATGTAGCTCCAATTGCTGCGATTTCACAAATTCACGAATTAAATATTGGTCATTCGATTGTGGCTGAAAGTGTATTTGTGGGCATGACGCAAGCAGTTAAAGATATGAAAACGGCGATTAAATCCGCTCGCTAATTGAAACGAACTAAAGTACGAAGATGTCTAATTTGAATTACGATGAACTCATGAAGCCTGTGATTGGCTTCTTGGGCTGTGAAACACCAAAAGCTTGGTTGGATGAAGCTGTAAATAATCTTGATATTTTGATGCAAGATCACGCCAACTGTGAAAAGAAGGCAGCAAGTACAGCGATGAACTTAATGTTTCGTTATAGCTTCTTTTCAGATTTGCAGATTAAGCTTGCTCAGCTGGTTCGGGAAGAAATGCTGCATTATGAGCAAGTCTTAGAATTTATGGCAAAGCGTGGTCAAGCATGGTCATCAATCAGTGCTGGACGTTATGCAGGTGGATTACGTAAAGAGGTGCGTACGTATGAGCCTGAAGCGCTAATTGATATTTTGGTGATTGGTGCTTTTGTTGAAGCGCGCTCGTGTGAGCGTTTCTACGCACTTGCACCGCTGGTTGACGAAGAATTAGGGCGTTATTACCGTTATCTTCTCAAGTCTGAATCTCGCCACTATGAAGACTATTTAGCGCTTGCGATTGATGTGGCTAAAAATCATCAACTTAAGAATCCTGAAGAAACGATTCAAACTCGTATTGATCATATTCGTGAAGTTGAGAAGGATTTGATTTTAACGCCTGACGAATTATTCAGATTCCATAGTGGTGTACCTGCTAAGGCTGCTTGATGAATTGAAAATATAAAGCCCCTTACGAGGGGTTTTATTTTATCTGTCAGAGTTCTGAAAATATTTCATTCCAATTTTTATCATATAGCTTTGGCATAGTGCCTAAGGATGAAAGTAGTGGTTCATCATTCACTTTCCATGAATCTAGTTCATAGAGTTGATTTTCTGCATCTACATTAATCCCAATATAGATAGGGGTATTGTCAGTATCTAAGCAATATACATTAACGATATATTGTTTCATGCATCGTCTATTTTGGTTATTCGTTAGAAACATAATAGATCCCATTCCGCCATCAGTTAATTCTTGAACCATGATTCGGTCTAATTCGATCGGTTCTGGTTTTAGATCCGCAGGAATGAGCAATAAAATTCTTTTAATTAATCTTTTTTCTAAAAGTGTGAGTTTTCTCATTTTTATTATCCAATAAAAAAAGCCCACTTCATGATGAGTGGGCTTTTTAGTATTTGGCTCTCCAACCTGGGCTCGAACCAGGGACCTGCGGATTAACAGTCCGTCGCTCTACCGACTGAGCTATTGGAGAATCTGAATGCGATTATAAGGGGATTTAAAGTTGGGTCAAGTCAAAACTGTCATGTTTTCTTCATTTTGCTGTTAGATGCTTTTTATTTAGACGAATAGGTTTAAATTCTCAAAAAAACTTGCGTCGTGTGAATTGTGTTGATAAATTAATTTACAGAACAGAATGTTTAAGACAACTTAAACAGTGTGGATTTAACCAACTTGCCAGCACTAAATGGCTAAACATGGAGAAAGCGGATGAAGACGCTCACTATCCCTCAGATTTTTTCAAATCTCGCATTTTATAAAGAAAACTATCTCAATATCTTAAATACACCCGACACTTATTTCACAGAAGTGGACGGCGCGTTTGTTGATTTATTTCCATTCAAGAAACAACATCTTTTTTTAGGTGATTTACTTCAGCTTTGGTTTTCTGAAAAATGGTCTGATGATGTAACGCCATCGCATCGCATCGAAGAATATCTTGCTGCTCAAGATATTAAAGATTATGCATCTAAACATGTGTATATCTACTCGATTAAGGGCAATGCTGTGACAGGTGTGAATACATCGCAAGTCTGGGATCAGAATAGTCAACTGGTTCAACAAGTTGAAGTACGTTCACCGCTCAAATATTATGTGGAGTTGGTAAATTGTCCACGACCTGATCGCTCATATTCAATGCATCAATCTTGTGCTTAATTTTTGATAAAACTAAATCTTTAGGATTTTTAAAAACAAGATTCGAATATTAAAGATCTGGGTTATTAGGTTCTAGAAGATATTTGCATAAATAACAACGTAAATAGTCAGTTGATATCATGCATTGTTGATCATATTCGAGGTGAGTCTAATGAGCCTATGCGCTATGTATCTATTTAGCATTTACTCAGATACTGGATGAAGTGTAAAGAGTCATCCAGATTCTAAGTATTCATTCTAGGCATTAGGGTCTAATGATCATACATGTTGCAGTTGCATGTGCATACAATTTACCATTTTCATCGATGATTTTTCCTTCAGACATGGCTAAATTCTTAGAGACATTGATTATCTCGCCAATAGCAGTCAGTGTTTGATCTTTTGGAATGGGGCGACACATTTTAATATTGAGATCAATGGTGCCATAGCCAACACCTGCTTCTAAAACGGTGTGAATTGCACAACCTGTAACGGTATCGAGTACGGTTGCTGCAAATCCACCATGAACGCCGCCTAAAGGATTGAGATGGCGTTTGTCTGCTTGAACTTCGAATGTCACTTGACCACTTTCAATTTGAGTGGGTTTCATGGGAATGGTTTCACTGATACTTGCAGGTGGAATATGTCCAGCAGCCATGGCTTGAAGGAGTTGTAAGCCTGTCATTTCTTTTGGATTCATTCTTTTTTCCCTTTATTTCACTTTGCGCAATTTTAATTTGGTATTCACAAGTTCTAAAATAGAACTTGTGAATACCTTACACAATTGTATAAAGTAAGGTCAATGTCAACAGAATTGATAGTAATGGAAGATTGAGTCATGAAATGGACGGAAGCCACGGAGCAAAATTGTCCTATCGCTCAAAGTCTAGCGATTTTTGGCGATCGTTGGACGCTATTGATTATCCGAAATGCATTTTTAGGAATGACGCGTTTTGAACATTTCCAAAAAAATTTAGGTGTCACGCGTCATGTTTTGGCTGAACGTCTTGCTCGCTTGGTTGAGCATGGAATTTTCGAAAAGAAAGCCTATATAGATCGTCAGCAACGTTTTGAGTATGTATTGACTCTAAAAGGTCAAAACCTTAAACCTATATTGATGGCAATGGTCGAGTGGGGTGTAAGTTGGACTGAGGCTGAGATTTCAACTCAAATGATCTCTAAGCTGAAATAGGAGAAGCTAAAATATAATAAAAAGCCTAATGAACGCATCTATATTTGCATGTATAACATTCCAAAGCGATCGACCTCATCAGAAATTTAAACAGCAATAACGGTGAATACCATGCAGGGAAAGTGTTTATGCGGGGAAACGGTTTTTAGTTTTGAATTAATCAACCATGATGTACATGCGTGTCATTGTTCTATTTGTCGTAAGCAGACCAGTGGTGCAAACATGACGATTGATATTGAAATGGACAGTTTAAAATTTTTAAAAGATCATAACCTATCCATCTATGCATCATCAGATTGGGCGGAACGTGGTTTTTGTAATCATTGTGGAACGGTATTGTTTTGGCGGATGAAGGATCAAAACTACGTTAATATCAATGTATTTGCCATTGAACATGCTCCTTCAAATTTGAACTTTAATACTGAAGTTTATATTGATCATAAGCCTGATTTTTATGCGTTTAAAAATGAAACACTGAAGCTGACAGAGGCAGATGTCGTTGCATTATTTAATGAAGATTAAAAATTAAAATTTTATTAATTAAATGAATAATTTAAATGGATAATAAATTTAGAGAATGTCCAAATGATGGTTGCATTTTAGATTTCTATAAAGGGGTTTATGAGGCTGTATATGTAGTTCTTCATCCCTTTTACTATAGTACTATCATTGATTTCAATGAGATAGACGACGAGAGTTGGCCTAGCGATACGGAGTTACTTAAACATTGCAATACGATATTGTGGAAGGATATTTTAGAAATTGCGAAATTTAATAACTTAAGTGAAATAGATATTGGCTTGAGAACCTCCATAGGGGGATTAAAAAAAGACCTGGAAGCTCCTGTGCTTGCAGAAAAAATCAGAAAACTCTTTTTTGATCAAAAAATTATTTCACCAGAATCAACAGGTCTAATTTCACCATTTGTTTTTAAAAAGATTTTTAGCAGTATTCATAGACTTGCTATTAATCAGATGTTGTTGATCGACGAGTTTTGTCTCGAAATTCCTAAAGTGAGAGACATTGAAACAATCGTGAATAATCTGAGCATTGAGCGAGGGAGTTATTATTTTGATAATAATACTTTACTTGTAACAACACATTGGGATAGTCACTGTAGCTTTGTTTGTGGATCAAAAAGCTTATTAGATCAATTTGTTGCGCTAAGCCAATTAGAAGGATTTTTTTGTTCAAACAAAACCCAAGTATATTGGGGGATATATGATTTATAAATTTTGAATTAAAAAACCCGCAACTTGTGCGGGTTTTATTTTATCCGGAAAATTTCAGATTATTTTTCAGCAGCAATAGATGCAATTGCAGCATCAACGCCTTCAATTGAATCAGCAGCTTTCTTAATACGAGCAAGGGCATCAACAAGAACTTCGTCAGCAGTTGCATAAGAAATACGCATGAAACCACCTAAACCGAATGCATCACCCGGAACAACTGCAACACCCGTTTCTTCCAATAACCATTCAGAGAATTCAGTGCAAGACTTTAAGCCTTTAGCACGAATAAGCGGGCGGATGTTTGCGTATGCATAGAATGCACCATCAGCAGGTAAGCAAGAGATACCGTTGATTTCATTCAAACCATTCACAACGAGGTCATGACGACGTTTGAATGCTTCAATCATAGGCTCAAGAACATCTTGAGGACCATTCAATGCAGCTTCAGCGGCAACTTGAGAAATAGACGTTGGGTTTGAAGTCGATTGAGATTGGATTTTTTTCATTGCGCCAATAAGCTTAGCAGGACCTGCTGCATAGCCAATACGCCAGCCAGTCATTGCATATGCTTTAGACACACCGTTCAGAACGATTGTGCGGTCATAAAGGTCTGGAGCTACCGTTGCAATGTTATAGAACTCATCATCCCAACGGATTGGTTCGTACATATCATCAGAAGCGATATACACTTCTGGATATTTACGCAGTACATCAGCCAAAGCTTCAAGCTCAGCTTTGGTGTAGATCATACCTGTCGGGTTTGAAGGGCTGTTTAAAACAACTAAACGCGTTTTGTCAGTAATTGCTGCTTCTAATTGAGCAGGTGTGATTTTGAAACGTTGTTCTTCACCACATTTTACAATGACAGGCACGCCTTCAGCGATGATCACCATATCTGGGTAGCTTACCCAGAAAGGAGCAGGGATAATGACTTCATCGCCTTTGTTCAACAATGCTAAAGCAAGGTTGAAGAATGATTGTTTACCGCCACAAGAAACCAAAATTTGGTTAGCTGCATAGTCAAGATTATTGTCACGCTTGAACTTAGCAATGATTGCTTTTTTAAGGCTTGGCGTACCGTCTACAGCTGTATATTTGGTAAAACCATTGTTAATTGCTGCAATTGCTGCATCTTTGATGTGTTGCGGAGTATCGAAATCCGGTTCACCTGCGCCAAGACCAATGACATTTTTGCCAGCTGCTTTGAGTTCAGCAGCTTTATTGGTTACAGCAAGTGTAGGGGACGGTTTGATGGCATTAACACGATCAGAGAGACGTACGTCCACGGCATTATTCCTTCTTATAGGGATTAAAAAATAAAAAAGCACACTATCTTAGCTTAAATTTTGCTAGTAGGTCTTATCAATTCACATCTTATTGCTAAAAAATAAAATAAAAATATTAAATAAATGTTTTATCGTTGAATGATTAGCCAAATACAAGGTGACTCGCAAAAAAACTGTTTTTTCCGTACAATAAGCTTAGATTGAATTGAGTTATAGCAATGAGCACGCAAAACCCTTCCCCAAAAAAGCCAGTCGTGAAATTACCTTTCCCAGTAAAGCAAGTAAATGATGCTAAAGCTGCGGATGAAGAAGTTGAAGATTTACGTCCAAAGCCACAACCTTATGCGGATCGTACTTGGATGCCACCCCGTGGTACACGTCGTTCTTTTGGTAAGCGTTAATTTTTATAAAGTTGAAGAATAAAAAAATAGGTGCATCAAGCACCTATTTTTTTATTTAAAAATTTGATTTGATTAGATGAAGTTTAGCTTTTGATCTAGGTCCGTTAGATCGTAACGCTCACCTGTGTAGAACTCAATAGTTTCAACTTTATGTTTGTCACTTGCAGCCCAGTCTTTGATGGTGATTTTGTCTTGACCATTTTGCAGTTGAAGGACTAAATCTTTACCAGAGCTGTTCACAAGTAAATCATTTACATTGATACCTTTGCCAAACAGAATGGTGTCGTTACCGCCTTTTTCATAGATCGTGTCAACACCGAAACCGAGTTCAAATTCATAAGTTTCATTGCCTAAACCACCTTTGAGTTGGTCATTACCAGTACCACCATTCAAGATGTTGATTAGACCGCCATTCGCCTCAAGTGTATCGTTACCTGCACCACCAAATAGACTATTATTTCCAAGGTTACCTTTAATAATATTATCGTCTGCATTACCAGTACCGTTAATATTGCTATTGCCTTGAAGTGTTAAGTTTTCAACATTTTTGGTTAAGCTAAAGTTAGATGCAGAACTGAAAACAGTATCAGTACCTTCATTGGCATGTTCAAGAACGAAGTCATTGTTTGATTTTACGTGATACGTATCGTTACCACGACCACCCACAAGTACATTGATGCCTTCACCACCATCTAAGATGTCGTTGCCCCAACCACCAAATAGCAAGTCATCGCCTTTACCACCATAAAGCTTATCGTTACCTACACCGCCTTTGATCACATCATTGCCAGCTTTGCCATTCAATGTTGTACCAAATGGATTGATAGTGCTGACGATATTGGTATTAGGATTCAGGATGTTGGTCGCAACTGCAACGCTTCCAGCTAGATCACCTGCATATGCATAAGCAATTTGAGTCAATGTGTTAACCAATTGGTCTTTGGAAGAGAAGCCATTTTGCAACAGTTCACCATTAATGTACTGACCTACAAAGTTCAAGCCTTCGGTAGTAATTTGCCCCACGACATCCAATAGACTTGCCCCACCTTTAAGATTTGCTTTCACTACATCCCCAAGTAACTCGACGTACCATGAGAATGGGCGACTTGCTCCACCATTGAGTTCAGATGTGTCTACACCGAGATAGTGGTCTAAAATACTTGCAGGAGTAATGCCTGTCCAATCACTTAAAGTACCACCAAGGTTGTTAAGTGCTTGAGTCGCATCCATGTGGACTAGACCATATTTACCGTCAGAGCTTGGTAAGTAACCCACTGGAACAACTTGGTTGCCCTCTGCATCTTTAACACCATTCAAGAAATTATCAGCTAATGTTTTAATCAAAACATTCGATGCTTGATAGAAATCTTCATTAGTAAATTTAATACCTTTCTCTGCTAATGATTTCTCAGTGCCTAAGCGTACATACTGATATAACAAACTCTTAGGATCAGCAGTTGCAACAGCTTCAGCCACTTTAAGCCAGTTTTTAGTTCCTTGATCGACTGCATCATTTGAAGCTAAATCATCTTTGATTGCTGTATAGATTGGACGCCATAAGTTACTTACCTTAAGCGAAGGTGCTTCTGAGAACTTTTTATAAAGTTCTTGAACTTGGCGGAACGTTGCTTCACTCACCAAATAACTTTTTTGACCCAATATATCAACTGAGCTTGGTTTTCCAGTTGAGCTTGATTGATTTGGATTATTTGGAACTAAAGGCCATGTAGGAAAGATAGGCTGAACAGAGCCAATAGGCCATTCATTATCGTAATGCGTTGGATTAACAGGAACTGTTCCACCGATCCCTTGGCCCACAGTTGTTAAAATATCTGAAATTTTATCGATGATTGTATCACCAGTTTTATGCGCAATTTCAAAACCAGGAATTAGCTGATTACCAGCAAGCCCAAGCGGTGAAGCCGCATCGAAAACATCATTTACAACGTTACTAGTACCAATAATCGCATTACCAATTAATTCACTTGGAACATTCAATAAGCTATCTAAAGTTAATTCTTGATCAACCCATTCATTTTTATGATGTGTATCTTTAGCTTCGACTGTTGAACCTAGAGCTGAACCGACACCACTAACGGTTGATGTTACCGCATCTACAATTTTATCACCCAATTCGTGAACTGCTTCAAAAGGTTTACCCAATAAAGCATTACCTGCAAGACCAAGCGGAGAAACCACATCAAGTACTGTATTTACAGTATTAGCAACAGTCACTAAACCATTACCCACTAACTGAGCTGGGATAGAAAGCACTGAACTTGCTTTGAAATCTGGTAGATAGTTGAAAATAGGAGAATCTTGAACACCACCAGACACTTTATCTAGAACATTATCAATAAGACCGGTAACTAAGCCAGGCTGAGCATCAGTCCATTCATTATCATAATGTGTATCATTAGGTTGAACCGTTCCACCTATAGCTTGACCTAATTTATTTAAACCATCTGAAACAGCATCAATAAGAGTATCGCCAGCTTTATGAACAGGTTCAAATCCAGGAATAATGTTATTGCCTAGAATCGCGACAGGTGCAGCAGCGTCCAGAACATCATTCACAATATTTGTCGCACCAATGACGACATTGCCAACTAAATCACCTGGAACTTTCAGGATATTATCGAGAGTTAGCTCTTGATCGACCCATTCATTTTTATGATGTGTATCTTTAGCTTCGACTGTTGAACCTAAAGCTGAACCGACACCACTAACGGTTGATGTTACCGCATCTACAATTTTATCACCCAATTCGTGAACTGCTTCAAAGGGTTTACCCAATAAAGCATTACCTGCAAGACCAAGGGGAGAAACCACATCAAGTACTGTATTTACAGTATTGGCTACAGTCACTAAACCATTACCCACTAACTGAGCTGGAATAGAAAGTACTGAGCTGAACTTGAAGTTGGGTAAATAATCCAACGATTTAAATAAGGCCATTTTTAATTATCTCTTAACAAGGAAGATTTTTTAAACTTTTATTATTGAGTTATAGTAATAAAAGTGTGATTATGATCACACTTTTTAAGCGAATTAGAATTGTGAATTGTTAAACAATTCGATGAATTTTTTATGAAAAGCTTTCAGGAAATATTGCTAAATGAAATAAATTTCAATTTTTAAATAATATAAGTGGATCATTAAAATGATGAACCACTTTCATAGTCTTACTATGCAATAAGGTGAAAGATGTAGCGCTTATAAAAAAGACAAGCATAAAGCTTGTCTTGTGAAGTTTTTTTGAAATCAAATTAAAAAAATAACTATTCACTGCAATTATTTTCAGCTCTAAGATATGCATAATAATCATTTTTTTGTTTATACATCGCTTGATCCGCTCGTTTCAGCATGCAGTCAATTGGCTCATCATCTATAGTAGATGCATAACCCATGGATAGACTAATAGGATGCGCCGAGTAATATTGGTTATCAATATTCAATAATTCTTGAATAGTCATTAAAGTAGATTGTACGGTAGTCTCATTCGCACCTTGCATAAGCACGACAAATTCATCACCGCCAATGCGAGATGCAGTGAAGCTCGTATTATTGATGGTACGCTCTAAAATGTTTCCCATTCGACGTAAAATTTCATCACCTGCATCGTGACCATAGGTATCATTGGTTTCTTTTAAACCATTCATATCAATAAAGATCGCAGATACTGGTCGTACAAGTGCTCTTTCTAAGCGATGGAGTTCTTCAGTGAAAAATGAACGATTACACAATTTGGTCAATACATCGTGCTTACCTAAATATTCAAGGTAATTTTCTGCTTTTTTACGCGCTGTAATATCGGTCAATGCCAGTTGAACCAAACTCCAATCGTGTTCATAACCAGGGAACACAGTAAACTGGAGCAAGACGTTGCGAACAGTACCATCAAGTGCGTAATTTATTGCCTCACGACTATGATGAATTTTACCATTCCACAGTTCAATGAGCTGTTCTTTAAAAGTATGATGCATTTCTTTGCTAAATACTTTATTTAAGCTTTTGAACATCGAATTTTTATCGTTGGCTTTAAACAAATCTAAAGTGGCTTGGTTGACATCTAAAAGAATAATGTCTTCAATGCACTGCTGTACAAAATCTTGATGAACATCAAGAAAGGTACGGAAATCTTCAATACCGATACGACGGAGATGATCCATACGCAATTTAACGCGGCTAAAATCTTCGACCCACAGCGATGTTGGTGAATAGTTAAAACGGGCTTCTGCGAGTCGTCTATTTTTTTCTTCTAAGCGACTAGCATTTAAATAATCAGTAATATCTTCTGTTGTAATCAGAACGCGATCTAAAGTTTCTTCAGAACCGGGAAGCACAACAGCGCGTAATTTAATATCTAGACGACGACCTGAAATTGAATAATTGGTGGCGGTGCTGTTAAATTCTTGGTTACCTTCCCATATTTGTATTAATTCAAATAAGTGAGATTGAAACATATCTTGCTGAAAAATCACACTCAAATTTTGCGTGAGGTGTTTCAGATTTCTAGCTTCAAAAAGATCTAAAGTCTTCTGATTGACACGTAGAATTTTAATCAGGTGAGCGCAATAAGCAATACGAGATTGATCTTCTTCTAAAAACGTTTTTAAATCTTGGATACCCTCGGCTTTCCAGAGATCCAGCTGTTTTTTGACTTCACTGAAATCTTCAAGCCACATTGGAATGGGGGATAAATCAAAAATCGAAGAGTCTAAAAGCTCCATGATTATAATGCCTGCTATTTCTTATTTATTCACTAAAATATATCATCAAAAACAACGTGATAGCAAATACACTTGCTTTAAAATCTGTGCTGTATAGTCACTTATTTAAATATTTTGAGAATTAATACTGTGTTTGCAGCTTTATAATTATAATTATAATTCTACAGATAGAGTTCAAAAATATAGATTAAATTTTCAGCTTGAACAGTGTCTTTGGATATTAAATTTATCGTGAACTCATTAACGCGTAATGATTTCTTTTGTGACGATACATATTTTGGTCTGCAGTTTTAATCAAGTGGGCAATATCACCGACTTGAGTTGTACTCGATATGCCCATTGAAACACTCAAAACCCGACCATGAGCATTCGCGTCCATAATTTTTCTGTCAATTTTTGAATACAGTTCCATAGCATCTTGCTCATCAGCATTTGGCATAAGAATAACAAATTCATCTCCACCAACTCGTGAAACAGTATATTTAGAATCTTGAACGACATCAGAGAGAATCGAAGAAAATTGTTTCAGTAATTCATCACCAAAATGATGGCCTTTAAGATCATTCACATCTTTTAATCCATTTAAATCCATATAAATGCAAGACAAAGATGAAACTTGTGCGTTTTGCAATCTTGCAACTTCCTCCATAAAAAAAGTACGATTGTGTAATTCTGTGAGTTGATCGTACTTACTCATAAAATTAAGGTGATTTTCTAATTTTTTACGTTCTGTAAAATCTGTGTAAGCAATTTGAATGGTTTTCCAAGAGTCTGACAGGTCTGGAAAAATATTCAATTTCTCTAAAACGTAAATTTCTTCGCCAGTGGAAGTGAAGTATTGAACCTCTGTTTGGTATTCGAAATCAGTTGGATTGGCATAGGTACGCGCCAAACTCAGTAACTGAGTTTTAAAATGTTTCAATATCTCTTTAGAGTAAATACTTGGAATCTGCTGGTTAAATAAATCGCTATCCAGTTTAAATAAAGATAAAAATGCTTTATTTACATAAGTCGACTGAATAGAGTTAAAGCATGATAAGACAAATTCCGGATGTGTTTCTATATATTTTGGCAAATCAAAGATTTGATTACTATTTAATAGATCAAAGCTTTTTTTGATTTCACTGTAATCTTTTACCCACAATGCTGTAGGGGAATGCATAAAAATAGATTCGGCAAATCGGCGAGCATTTTGGTAATCAGAAATATGTTCAGTGGTCAGTAAAAGTAATCCCCAAGTATCTTCATATCCAGTGACTATATTGGCACTTAATTGGATGTCGATTTGCTTACCTTTACAGGTATAGTTCACAACTGGGATGGCATAGCGCAATTGATGATTCCAAAGCGCACAAAAAAACTTAATTTGGTAACTGGTGACTTCAGGCGTTAAAAATTTAATGAAATTTTCCAAAATCTCATTCAAATCCTTGGCTTCATAAAGATCAAGTGTACTCTGATTCACATGCAAGGTATGAATAGTGGCTAAACACTCATTGAGGCGACCCAAATCTTCATGCAGAAATTCTTCAAAATTCTCCACACCATCATCTTTCCAACGTTGGAATATTTTTTTAACGCCACTAAAGTCTTGTAACCACATTGAAATTGGGGACAGATTAAAGATTGTTAAATCAAACTGCTCCATCCTGAATTACCTATAACTTTCGCTTAACGTGCTTTATGATTAATATAAGGCATTGTTTTATAAATAATCAATCACTGATACAGTGATTTAGATAAATTTATAAATATCATAAGAAAATCATTTTTTGGCTCTGTGCGCTGCTCTAGGTGGTGAAATTTCTCTTAGGCCTGTCCAAACGTCAATAAAGTCTTTCTCATTGATATGATATAGCTCTAACAATGCCAAAATTACGCCACCGAAAATGAGATTACCTTCTACATCTTCTTTTAGCTCAGGCAAATGTGTAGCGACATTATGCAAAATGTCTTGGATTTCAAAGATTCGATCGCGACCATTACTATCATGTGGATACATCGGAGTATTTACAACAATCGTGGCTAAGCTTTTTTCCGCATCAGTCAAATCAAGTTGTTGAATTTGTTCTGCAGCATTGTCATTGGCGATAATGTCTTCACAAATAAAGGTATGTAAAAGACGTTGCGTGAGTTTAGGTAAGGTTCTCTCTACGAAAGGGCGGAAAGATTCAGGGAAAATCACGTTTTTTGAAATACCTTTAAACATGGGGGCTATTTCTTCAACTTTATAGCCCGCAACCCCACAGCCTATAGCTGTAATAAAGTAAGTATTATTGGGGTGATTTTTCGTATAAATTTTAAAATCTTCAATATAGTGTTCAATTTGTGATAGTGGCATTTGCTGTAAATGCTCATTCATCGTTGGAATAGCGTAACTTTGTCCAGACCAGCCACGTCCAGCACCTTTTATTGCACCGAAATGCTGAAGAGCAATCTTTGCAGCTCCACCTTGATGGGTACCTGCCATATTGCTACCAAAAACAAAAATGGTGTTTTCAGCTAAAGATTTGATAATGCTCTCATCATGATACTGGTAAGTCATAGGGTTCACACTGCTGAATAGGCTTAATCTCATGTTGCAGTTGATTCGATTAATGGTCAAGTTAAACTTAGTGCTATCTATTTTTAATCGTATTTATTTGGCCATAATCATGGAAATAAACACTCTTCAACATTTAACTGTGTAGAGTTCTGATACACTTTATTTCATTACGAATCTTTTTAAATGTTGCGAGATAAATTGTGAGTGACAGCCGTCCTTTTGAACTGGTAACCAACTACAAACCTGCAGGGGATCAGCCTCAAGCTATTGAGAAGTTGGTAAATGGTGTGAGGCAGGGATACAAGGATCAGTTACTCCTTGGGGTAACGGGTTCAGGTAAGACCTACACGATGGCTAATGTGATTTCCCAATTACAACGTCCAACCATTGTAATGGCACATAACAAAACACTCGCAGCGCAATTGTACGGCGAATTTAAAGCATTCTTCCCCAATAACGCTGTTGAATACTTCGTTAGTTATTATGATTATTATCAGCCAGAAGCTTATGTGCCTTCGTCAGATACCTTTATCGAAAAAGATTCAGCCATTAATGATCATATTGATCAAATGCGTCTGTCGGCAACACGATCATTATTAGAACGTAAAGATGCGATCATCGTTGCATCAGTGTCCGCGATTTATGGTTTGGGTGACCCGAATGCTTACATGAGCATGTTATTGCATATTGTTCAGGGTGACCGGGTGACTCGAGATGATCTGATTCGCCGTTTAGTAGAAATGCAATATACTCGCAACGAGCTTGAATTCTTACGTGGTACGTATCGCATTCGCGGCGAAATCTTAGATATTTTCCCTGCTGAATCAGATCAAAATGCCATCCGTATTGAATTGTTTGATGATGAAGTGGATTCAATCCGATGGTTTGATCCTTTAACGGGGAAAATGGTACGCAAAGTACCTCGCATTACCATTTACCCAAAAAGTCATTACGTTACGCCAAAAGATAATCTTCAACGTGCAATTGGAACGATTCGTGAAGAACTCAAAGAACGCTTAGAGTTCTTTAGAGCACATGATAAGTTGCTTGAAGCACAGCGTATTGAACAACGCACGCGTTATGATTTAGAAATGATGCAACAGTTGGGCTATACCAACGGCATTGAAAACTATTCCCGTCATTTATCTGGTCGACCTTCGGGTGAAGCACCCCCAACGTTATTTGATTATATTCCTGAAGATGCCTTATTGATTATTGATGAATCGCACGTTTCTGTTCCTCAAATTGGTGCAATGTATAAAGGTGACCGTTCACGTAAAGAGAATTTGGTGAATTACGGCTTCCGTTTGCCAAGTGCTTTGGATAATCGTCCAATGAAATTTGAAGAGTGGGAGCGAATCATTCCAACAACGATTTATGTCAGTGCTACGCCAGCAAAATATGAGCTCGAGAAGTCTCAACAAATTGCTGAACAAGTGGTTCGTCCAACAGGTTTGATTGATCCTGAAATTGAAATCCGTCCTGTGCTGACGCAGGTCGATGATGTGTTGTCCGAAATCAATGCACGACGAGAGTTAAATGAACGCGTCTTAGTCACTACATTAACCAAGCGAATGGCAGAAGATTTAACGTCTTACTTGAAAGAATATGGTATTAAAGTTGCCTATTTACACTCTGATATTGATACGGTTGAGCGCGTCAAAATTATTCATGAATTACGTAGTGGTATCTACGACGCCATCGTAGGAATCAACTTACTTCGTGAAGGTTTAGACATGCCCGAAGTTTCTTTAGTGGCAATTTTAGATGCTGATAAAGAGGGTTTTTTACGCTCTGAACGATCGTTGATTCAAACCATTGGTCGTGCTGCGCGTAATCTGAAAGGTAAAGCAATTTTGTATGCAGATCGAATTACGGACTCGATGCGTAAAGCGATTGATGAAACAGATCGACGCCGAACAAAGCAAATTGAATTTAACCTTAAGCACGGGATTACTCCTCGCTCGGCTGTTCGGCAAGTGGTGAAAGAATTGGATACGGGAGAGGTACTAGATGATGATCAAATTGAACAAAGCATATCAGATCAAGCCCGTGCATTAAGTGCAGATGAACGACATATTTTATCTGATCCTAAGCTGTTGGCGAAACAATTAGCAAAACTTGAAAAAGAGATGCTTAAGGCTTCTAAAGAATTACAGTTTGAACAGGCAGCTCGATTTCGAGACGAAATTGTACGTTTAAAAGCGCAGCTCATCCAATAAAATGATCCCATATAAAGAATATGATTTTGGATAATTAATTGTTCAAAATCATTACATAACACTACATTTATATGTTAAGAAATAGTGTTACTTTAAAAATGAAAAATAATATTCCTTAAACTTTCATCATCCGCAGGTCAAAATATGGCTATTAAAACTCTTCCGAAAACCAGTTACAAAGTGGGTAAAATTGTTATAGGTAGTGCTTTGCTTGTAGGATTAAGTCTTGCAACTATGACACATGCTAAAAATCCACCGCTTAAGCCAGTAGACAGTGTTGAGCTGGATCGTTATTTAGGTGTGTGGTATGAAGTTGCAAGAAAGCCACTCTATTTTCAAAATAAGTGCGATCGTGATGTTTCTGCAACTTACACTTTAAATGAAAATGGCAATGTGAATGTAGACAATAAGTGCTATTCAAAAGACGGCAAATTAAACCAGTCTGTTGGTGAAGCTTTTGTTCAAAACGCACCTGCCAATTCAAAATTGAAAGTGAGCTTCCTACCAACTGCAATCCGTTGGTTGCCGCTAGGTCGTGGTGATTATTGGGTGCTTAAAATTGATGATGATTATCAAACAGTTTTAGTAGGTGAGCCTGATCGTAAATATATGTGGGTACTTTCAAGAAATGCACATCCGAATGAGCAAGTTGTAGGTGAGTACCTAGACTACGCAAAATCAGTAGGTTATGACCTCAGTGATGTAATCAAAACCAAACACACAGAAAAATAATTTTAAAAAGCCAAGCGATGATTTGCTTGGCTTTTTTTGATCACTTTTAGAATAAAATCAAATCCTAAACCATTCTATGATGCTTAAAAATAGATATTTAATACTCGATATCCACTATTAGCTCAATTCTTAGCAATTTAACACTATAATGCCTGCATACTTTGGTTGGAACACTCAATGTTTAAAGGCATCGCGTTATCAGTGTTAGCATCAGTCACTTTTGGTGTCTTGTATTTCTACACTCAATTTTTAAAGCCTTTAGACAGTGAACAAACCTTTGCATGGCGGATGCTAGCAACAATCCCTTTCTTGACGCTTTTTTTATGGTGGACTGGTGATTTAAAACGGGTTGCAAGCATATTTCGCCGTATTCTCAAACAACCGATATTGATTATATGGTTACTGTTTAGTTCGTTTTTATGTACCACTCAATTATGGCTATTCCTTTGGGGGCCTATTAATGGTCGTGGACTAGAGGTATCGCTCGGATATTTTTTACTACCACTGGTGATGGTCCTTTTTGGTTGTCTTCTATATAAAGAAAAGCTGTCGAATTGGCAGATCGCCGCAGTCATTTGTGCTGTGATTGGCGTAAGTCATGAAATATGGCGTATAGGAACAATTGCTTGGGAGACTGCTTATGTGGCCATTGCTTATCCTGTTTATTTTTTCTTAAGACGTAAGTTTCAAACTGATCATCTAGGCGGCTTTTGGTGGGATTTATTCCTGGTGCTGCCTATGGCATTGTATTTAGTATTGAGTTATAGCGATCCGCTAGGCATGTTTGTTTCATTCCCTCATTTAATATGGGCAGTAATGGGTTTAGGTTTTTTAAGTGCGTTTGGGCTGGGCAGTTATATGCTCGCAAGTCGTTATTTGCCTTTTGTTATATTTGGATTACTGAGTTATTTAGAACCCGTACTTTTAGCATTTGCTTCCATTATGCTTGGCGAGCGAGTTGAGGGTGGGGAATGGTTGACTTATATCCCAATTTGGTTTGCAGTCGGACTTTTGGTGCTAGAAGGTGTGGTATATATGTTTAAGCGTAAAAATAATACTGAAAACTTGCAGTTTAATGTAGAAAAAACTAAAGAAAGAATTGGGAATTGAAAGTTTTTGTTTTTTAATCATTTATTTTTATTTTATATTAAAGGTGTATATTAAATAAACTATTTGGAGCTGATTAATTAGAATTTTAAATAGACCTCTTGCAAAAGTCAAAAAATATACAAATAAAGATAATGATTTTTAAGAACTTTTTTACGTCAAAAATCATTAAAAACTGCACTTACGCAAGAGGTCTAATATTTAAAATCAGATGATTATTTAATATGTTTAGTTTGTATGTTAATTAAAACTTAACAGTGGTGGATTATCAACCAGATATTAAATAATAGATAACTAGTTAACATTATTTATTTTTTGTGTTACTTTAATCAAAAGAATATAATATAACCACACTATGATGATACCATATCAAATTCGAGCAACGTTGTTGCAGATGGAACCGAGTTTAGATGCGAACTGGGAGGAGCTCTTAGCGAATATTTTCGAAGGGGCTGACATCGACGTTCGTGAAGAAATTGATCGTCAAATTTTAAAACCTAAAGAAATTCAATGGAATCGCGTCACGAATAGCTTTGATTATCGGGTAACCAATTCTCTTGCTATCCTAAAGCATAGCTTTGCTAGCGAACGTATGCGTTCGATTGCCACAAAATTAAGTCATTCCATCAATTGGCTTAAAAATATTACTGATCCTATTCAAATTGCAGATTATTTAGAAAATGCCTTGCACCAAATTGATCAAATTCCAGTAGAGGATGATCTTAAGTTGCAGCGTGAAAAAATGATGATGCGTCGCGTCTATCTTCAAGATGTTGCAAAATTAATTCGAACAATAGACATTGATCCTCCAGGCGGTGTTCGTGGTTTAACGCCGAACCAAATTAAAAGCTTTATTGTTGAGGTCTACATTAAGCAACAATTGTTGGGGTATTGGTTTAAACCCTTACTTGCTCGATCTTCAGCAATGATGGATCACCCATTTTTTAAATTTTGGTTGTTAAAAGAGCAGTCTGTACGCCGTTTTGATATTGTTAAGACTTCCGAATATCTATTTATTATTGCTCCAGTCAGTAATTTTGAAAATAATCCTTATTCGATTCGTCGATTCTTGTTTGAAGATTTTCTTGATTATAACGAACAAATTTTTCTCAATGGTATTGTCTTAGACATGAGTCGTTATACCGAAAAAGGTTACATCGACGAATTTACCAAGCAAGTTCAAATGATGATCACGGTACAGCATCAAGTACATAAAGACGTGATCTTAATCGTTCAAGAGTTTGAAGAATTAGCTGAGAGAAAATTGATTCCAATGCTGACGCAAACGATTGGAACGGGTGGAGGTAAAAACTCAGATGTTGTTGCAAAACAACATATTCGTAAGTTTGAATCTATATTGACCAATGATCTTTTGATTCCTTTACATGATGCACTACGTAATCACATTTCCCATTTAGAAGAATACCAATACCTATTTGTCAGTATTCATCGTATATTTTCCGATATTTTGGCGCATTATAAAGACTTCAAAGAACAACCTGCTTTGTTCTTTAACCATACCATTCAATTGTTTGAATATCAGTTGTTAGCTTATGTGAAGTTACTCGAAAAGCGCAAAGAAGAAATCTTTGTTCCGATGAATATCTATGAATGGAAGGTGATGAATGATCGTTCCGAGCAACCTATTCTGACCCTACAAAAAGACTTAACTCGTCACATTCAAGATTATCGAGAGACAACACTCTACATTGGCCGTTTAAAGAAAGAGCAAGCTGAAGTGCAAGGTTCTTTTATGAAGCGTATGATGCGAGGCGATAAATTAGATAAAGAACTTCAGCAAGTTTCACATGCCGCGATTCGAATAAAAAAACAGGCTTATTTAGATATTTTGAGTATTCCTAAAAACTTTCGTAAATATTCTGTGTTTATCGAATTTGAAAGTTTCACAGCGACCAGTGAGTTAGAGCGTCATTATGCATTTCCTTCGGGTGATAATGGCGTCACACGCCTACCTCTTTTGGTCAAAATTCCTGAAAACCTAGAACATTTTAATCTGGAAGAGCTGAATAACTCGATTAGCTATGATTTGAGATTCTCCCCTGCGGGCTAAATAACGGATTTACTTCAAATACTTTAGGTGCTTTAGTTACCATATTTTGAGTTGAATTTGTTTGATATTTAAGGGAATTCTAAGATCATTTTTTTGCAAAATGATCTTATTTGCTTTTTAAATTGATAATAAATTCAAGGTGATATTTAAGCGAATCAAATTAAAAAAGAAACTCTTGCAAATTAAAACGTAGTTTTGATTTCAACTCTTAGATAATTCCATTACAATTGTTGGGTTTAAGAATTTAATGCCTAGACATATAAACTAGAGGAAGTATCTGTGAGCAAAGACACAATCGTTGCCCTACATGCAGAGCACCAAGGTCGCTGGAAAAACCGTGAAGAACTTGCGGAACGTATGATTTCCCTATTGGGTCAGTTATACCGTGAAAAAAATATCGTAGCGTCTGTTTATGGTCGCTCGTTAATCAATCGTTCAGTGATTCAAATCCTTAAGGCTCACCGCCGTACACGTGTTATGGATGTTGAACTTTCTGTTGTTCATACTTACCCAATTCTAGAAGCGTTGGCTAAAGTTGAGAACATTGGTTCTGCTGAAGTTGATCTAGGTAAACTTGCTGTTGAATATAAAGAAAAAGGCGGCGACATCGATGCATTCGTTGCTGATGCTGTTCAGTCTTTAGAAGGTAATGCTAAAACTGTAGCACACAGAGATGTTGTTCTTTACGGTTTTGGTCGTATTGGGCGTATCCTTGCACGTTTAATCATTAGCCAATCTGGTTTGGGTCGTGGTTTAAACTTGAAGGCAATTGTTGTGCGTAAATCATCTGATGGTGATTTGGAAAAACGTGCTTCTCTTTTACGTCGTGATTCTATTCACGGTCCATTTGCAGGCACGATTTCTGTAGATGAAGAGAATGAAGCAATTATTGCAAATGGTAACTTCATTAAAGTGATCTATGCGTCTAATCCTTCAGAAGTGGATTACACTGCATATGGTATTAATAATGCACTTGTGATTGATAATACGGGTAAATGGCGTGATTCAGAAGGTCTTGCTCAACACCTTAAATGTCCAGGTGCTGCACGTGTGATTTTGACTGCGCCTGGTAAAGGTGACATGAAGAACGTTGTCTTTGGTGTGAACCAAGCTGACATTCTTGATGAAGATCAAATCATCTCTGCTGCAAGTTGCACAACCAATGCAATCACACCAACACTTAAAGTGTTGCATGATAAATACACAGTGTTAAATGGTCATGTCGAAACAGTTCACTCGTTTACAAATGACCAAAACTTGATTGACAACTACCATAAAGCGGACCGTCGTGGTCGTGCTGCTACTTTGAATATGGTGATTACTGAGACTGGTGCTGCTAAAGCAGTGGCTAAAGCACTTCCAGCACTTCAAGGTAAATTGACTGGTAACTCTGTTCGTGTACCGACACCAAACGTATCACTTGCGATTCTTAACTTAACCTTAGATAAAGAAGTAGATCGTGAAGAAGTAAACGAATATATTCGTCAAATTTCAATCGGTTCTAGCCTTCAAGGTCAAATTGGTTATACCAACTCGACTGAAGTGGTATCGTCTGATTTTATCGGTTCGCGTACTGCGGGTGTATTTGATGCGCAAGCGACAATTGCATCGGGTAACCGTTTAACAGCCTATGTTTGGTACGATAACGAAGTCGGTTATAGCTGCCAAGTATTGCGTATTGCAGAACAAATGGGCGGCGTAAGCTATCCAAAAGTTCCAGCAGAAAAAACTGCTTAATATGTGACCTATAAAAAAAGAGCTTCGATGGAAGCTCTTTTTTTGACTTATAATGACAAGAAAATAATATAAATAGACATAAACTTGAAAGAATAAAATCATTAAATTACACAATAGCGTATACAATTTCTCATAATATGAGAATTGTATGAAATAAAAATAATAGTCACATAAGGATTATGCATTGCAATTAAAACATGTGCTCAGTGGATTGGCATTCATTGTGATCGCGACAATATGTGGAGTGCTCATGGCAATATGGGTGTTTAAGCACTTTAACATCTATATTCCCTTGGAAAATCAAAATGTCAGTATTGATTTACAAGAGCCTTTAGAAGCCAAAGTAAAAATTCACGATGCACTGGATGTCGATGTGACTGGGCGAGTAAATGCGTCAATTCCGATTAAAGAAACTCTAAATATCCCTTTAAAGCAAACACTGAATCCAACGGTGTACTTTGATAATCAAGTGCCGATTAAAACCATGATCCCTGTACGTGAAAATCTCACCATTCAGCAAGATATGTTTGTCGATACTAAAGTGAAGGTGAGGGTGTTGGGTAAAGATATTAGCTTGCCTTTAAAAGGTAATATCCCGATTAACCTAAATGTACCAATTAAAATGGATGTGCCTTTGGAGCAAATGATTCATCTTAAATTTAATGCACCCGTTGAGACGGTTTTAAAAGAAAATTTAATTGTGCCATTGGATGCAACGCTGAAAACCAATATTCCCATTAAAGGTCATTTAAATGTACCCATAAAAACTGCACTTAATGCATCGGTAGATGTTAAAAATACTTTGCCTGTGGTGATTGAAAAAGGAGATTTAAAAATTCCTCTAAACTCAGTTAAACTTTTTAAATCCCAGCCAAAAGAAGTAATAGCATCAAAACCACCTGTGATCAACGATACAAAAAATAAAAATGAAATAAAGCAAATTCAAAATCAGACAAATCAAACAAATGAGTCAAAGACTATAAGTTCAAAAAATTTGCCTGAAAAGGTTGCCCAATAATGGTTTTTTATCGGTCAATTAAAGTTTGGGTAATCATTTTTTTGATCATTACTGGTCTAGTCGCAGTTTTATTTTGGTTATATTTAAATATCCAAGCTTCGATGCATGTTACAGCAAAGGATTCTAAGATTAGATTACCAGCGTCTTTGCCTGTAAAAATTGATGTTGGAAATTTCTTGGAAACGCAAAGTATCGGGCGACTTAATACTCAAATTGATTTAGATCGTAAAGTGAATATCGACTTAAAAGGCAAATATCTCGCCAATTTAAAATTTGTGGTTGAGGTTCCTGTCGCAGTGGATGTGGATTATAAAACCAATATTGTGATTGATCAGACAATGCCTTTAAGTACGACTTCTGATTTGGTTTTTCCACAAAGATTTATGCCGAAATTGCCTTTAAATTTGGATATTCCTGTGAAGTTAGAGGTGCCATTTCACTTGAAAAGGCAGTATACGGTTCCTATTCAGATCTCTTTTGATGGACTGGTTTATCTTGATTTGAATGAAAAACTGCAATTAGCGGTTAAACATCAATTTAATCCTGTATTGAATGTCAATGATCCAATGACGATGGAACGTATTTCTAGTTTTAATGCCACAATGACCAATACAGTGCAAAACACAAAAGCCAATTTAGAATTGAAAATGGATTTGCCGCTTAAAAATATCCATCCATAAAGAAGCGTTGAAGTTTAAACTTCAACGCTTAGCGACAACTATGTGTTGCTAGAGAGCAAGGTGAAGTTCTAGCTCAATCACTTAAATTGAAGTATTCAAAGTATGCTTCACCTGTTCTTGAATGGTGGTGCTTTTACGTCCAATCAATTGCTCTAAGTCATGTCGATCGCTAAACATTGCACCAGTCTGTGTTTGTACATCGGCATCAACAATGACATCAACGAGTCCTGTTGGTAAGCCTGCTTCAATCAATGCTTGATGATATTGTTCAGACGCTAAATTTTGATATTGAACTTTTTTACCAGAGGTGTCGGAAATCACCTGAGCTAACTCACTCAATGTAAATGAGGTAGAACCCGCTAATTCGTAAGTCTTATTTTCGTGGCCTTCACTGGTGAGTGCTGTTGCAGCTGCTTCGGCATAGTCTTTACGCGATGCTGAACTGATTTTTCCATCGTTTGCTGCACCATAGAGCACACCAGATTCGATGGCATGGCTCAAACCTGCAAGATAGTTTTCTGTGTACCAGTTATTTCTTAAAAAGGTATAATCTGAACCGCTTGCTTTAATGAGTGCTTCGGTTTCACGATGCTCTTGAGAAAGTCCAAGAGGTGAAGTATCTGCATTTAATAAACTGGTATAAGCAATATAAGGGACTTGGCTTTGTTGCGCCGCTTTAATCACTGCTTGATGTTGAGGTGTACGTCGCCCAACTTCATTTGCAGAAATGAGTAATAATTTATCAATACCTTCTAAAGCAGGTGCAAGTGTTTTAGCATCATCATAATCAAAATGACGGACTTCAATCCCTTGATCTTTTAAGTTCTGTGCCTTGATTGGATCGCGTACTAAAGCAACGATATTTTGCGGATTGGTTTTAGCCAAAAGTGTTTGAATCACGTGTTGACCTAATTGACCTGTAGCGCCAGTAATTGCAATTTTCATTCTATTCTCCACTGTTCTTGATTAATTAATCGACTTGATGGAATAAGCATAATCTGTTAACTTACTAAATGTAAGTACGTACCAAAAAGTAAGTATTCAATAATTTTGTTAAGGTGTGTCATGGTTAGTCAGTATGGTCAAAGCGAATTAGTTGGGCAGGTGCTATCAAATGCATGTCCATCTCGTGAAATATTGGAGCACCTCACCACAAAGTGGTCGGTACTTGTCTTGAGATGTTTGAGTGAAGGCGTGCATCGTTTTAGCGAGTTGAAACAGCGCATAGAAGGTATCAGTGAAAAAATGTTGGCGCAGACGCTTAAAACCTTGGAAAGTGATGGATTTGTGATTCGAACGGTTTATCCTGTTGTACCACCAAAAGTTGAATATCAACTCACGATCATGGGCTCTCAAGCATCGAATAAAATGACGGAATTGGTGGGTTGGATTGAACGAAATTTGCCTGAGATTTTAGAAAATAAAGACGCACTACAAGGTCGGAGGTAAATTGTTATTCTATGTCTTGATATTTGTGATTAAAAAATGCCTCACTTAACCCGAATAAATCAAAACTAATGTAATTGTTATGAACCTAATTGTTAAAGAGAAATATGCTGATGGAGTTATTTCTCTTTCACTTGAAATCATTGTAAGGCTACTTTTTCGGCATCCATTTAAAATCTAAACGATCAATCAGTAAAATTCCAATCGCGAAAATCAAACCAAGTGTTACACAGCCAATCCATTGCCAATGTTCCCATGCATAAACAGCACCCAGCGAGCCTAAGGCAGCACCTGAGAAATAGATGGTCATATAAACTGCATTGATACGAGATCTGGCTTTAGCATCAAGGCGATAAACTAGGTTTTGATTCAGCACATGAAAAGCCGTTAATCCAAAATAACTCATCAAAACACCAATGGCATAAATCCAAATATTTTGCTGAGCGAAAAATAAAGGAATGCAAGATAACAGCATCAGTGAAATACAAAGCTTAGCAACGAAATTCTCTTTGCCTCGTCCAACGGTTTTACCTGACCAACTTGAAGAATAAATGCCAATAATGCCGAGTAAACCAAACAGGCCAATTTCAAAATCATTAAAAAAATATGGTGCTGAACCCAATACAAAGGTCATTGAGGTAAAAACCATGGATAAAACACCAAAACCGAGTGCGCCCGCACAGGCTCGACGAATTAAATGTGGATTATGGCGTGCAAGAGTAAAGAGTGATTGGTAAATGCTGGAAATATTTAAGTTTGGCTGTGCTTGAGTATTAGGCAGTTTTCGCCACATCAGTATTGCGAATAATAAGGTAATGACCCCGCTACTCAAATACACACCTTGCCATGACCAATAGGTTGAGACAAAGCCAGCAAATGTGCGGGATAAAATAATTCCCAGCACCAAGCCGCTCATCAGCTTTCCAACGATTGCAGCGCTTGATTCAGGTGGGCTAATGGACGATGACGATGCGAATGGAATCAGGACTTGTGCAGAAATTGCCCCAAACGTTGCACAAAGGGTAAAAATATACAGGCTTGATAGAGTTGAACTGAATGACAGGAGAATTTGAGATATTCCAGCAAACACCATTAAGCTCACAATAAGTTTACGTTTATTGAGTAAATCTCCTAAGGGCACTAAGAGCAATAGCCCTAAGCCGTACCCAATTTGAGCAATCACAACAGCAAAACCCGCTTGGCTAGACGTAATATTTAAACTTTTTGCAATCGAGTAAATCAACGGCTGATTAAAATAGGCTGATCCAGCACAAAGCCCACAAGCCACTGACATGAGTAAGACAAATTGTGAGGACAATGCAGAGGGCTGTGTAGTCGAGGAGTTCCGTTCCATTTTGATCATCTTGACTAAATATTGGGTTGCTTACTATAGGTAGTCCAATGTGAATTAAGAAATAACTAAAAACACTGAGATAAACGCTAAAATCTATAGGTTTGGAGAATAGAATAAATATGAGTGATGGATTTTTACACGATTCCTTCATCTTTGAAAGAAATATTCAAAAAGTGGATGTGCTTTATGGAATAGTCAGTAAATATAGTCGAGAAATTCTTTAAAATATGGCAGAATATGCGGTTTTAAAGTATTTAGAGGATTGGCAGCATGCGCTTTGTTGATGAAGCAGTCATTACCGTAGAGGCTGGCGACGGTGGCAATGGCGTAGCCAGTTTTCGCCGTGAAAAATTCGTACCATTTGGTGGTCCAGATGGTGGTGATGGTGGACGTGGCGGTAACGTATTTGTTCAAGCCGACGAAAACACAAGCACTCTTGTAGATTATCGTTATACCCGTCGTTTTCGTGCGGAACGCGCTAAAAATGGTCGTGGAGCGAACTGTTCAGGTCGTGGCGGTGATGACACCGTGTTATTGGTTCCAGTGGGAACAACCATTGTAGACACAGAGTCTGGCGATATCATTGGTGATCTAGTGACAGCTGGTCAGCGTGTCATGGTTGCCGCTGGTGGTGAAGGTGGTTTAGGGAATACTCACTTTAAATCATCGACCAACCGTTCACCGCGTAAATGTACCCATGGTACAAAAGGTGAATTCCGTGAAATTCGCTTAGAACTCAAAGTTCTTGCGGACGTTGGTTTGTTGGGTATGCCGAATGCAGGTAAATCAACATTTATTCGTGCTGTTTCAGCTGCAAAACCAAAAGTGGCAGACTATCCATTTACAACCATGGTGCCTAACTTAGGTGTGGTTGATGCAGATAGCCATCGTTCATTTGTCATGGCGGATATTCCAGGACTGATCGAAGGTGCTTCGGATGGAGCAGGTTTAGGTATTCGCTTCCTCAAGCATTTGGCGCGTACGCGTATCTTGCTTCATATCGTTGATGTTCAACCGATTGATGGTTCAGACCCAGCGTATAATGCAAAAGCAATTTTAGCTGAACTGAATAAATTCTCTCCGACATTATCCAAACTTCCGATTGTATTGGTGTTGAACAAAGTTGATCAGTTAGAAGAAGCGACGCGTGAAGAATGGTGTCAACATCTTTTGACTGAAATGCAATGGGAAGGTCCAGTATTCCGTACTTCAGGTTTAATGTCTGAAGGCACGAAAGAAGTTGTGTATTACTTGATGGATCAAATCGAACAACAACGTGAACGTGAAGTTGAAGATCCTGAATATGCAGCAGAAATGAAAGCGTTCCGTGATCAGCTCGAAGCTGAGACGCGTGAACAAACGATTGCTGCAAAAGAAGCTTATCGTGAAATGCGTCGTCAACAACGTCTTGCAGGAATGCTAGAAGAAGATGATGTTGATGAAGATGAAGACGGCGAAGATGAAGCAGAATCGTATTACGTACGATAATCTCTAAAAGAGTCTGAGGACAAAATGATCGAAGTGGTAGATGGACAGCGGCAGCTCAAGGCTTGCAAACGTATCGTTGTTAAAATCGGATCTTCTTTACTCACAGCAAATGGAAAAGGTTTAGATATTGCAGCGATTTCGCATTGGGCGAAGCAAATTGCAGATCTTCACAATGCAGGACATGAGATTATTCTCGTGTCTTCAGGTGCTGTGGCTGAAGGGATGGTTCGCATGAAACTTGAGCATCGACCCACCGATCTACCCAGTCTTCAGGCGTGTGCAGCTATTGGTCAAATGGGATTGATTCACACTTGGTCGAGTGTTTTGGAAAAGCATTCCATACAAACGGCTCAAGTATTATTGACCCATGATGATTTGGCTGATCGTCGACGTTATTTAAACTCTTGCGATGCACTTCAAAATCTTATTGATTGGAAAGTGATACCGGTTATCAATGAAAATGACACTGTTTCGACAGATGAAATTCGTTTTGGTGACAATGACACGCTTGCTGCGATGGTTGCTGGTCAGGTTCATGCAGACTTATTGATTATCCTCACGGATCAAGAAGGTATGTTTGACTCTGATCCACGTTCAAACCCGAATGCCAAATTATTCTCAACCGTTCGTGCGCTTGATGAAAGTCTATTTGATATGGCGGGTGGTGGTGGTAAATTCGGTCGAGGTGGTATGCTCACTAAGGTTCGTGCTGCTCGTTTAGCTGCAAAATCAGGTTGTCCAACACTGATTGCAAGTGGTGATAGTGATCACGTACTTTCACGGTTAATGGCGGGTGAAATGCTTGGTACATTGTTCATTACTGACAATGACCGTATCACAGCGCATCAGCAGTGGTTAGCCGCGCATTTACAAACAGCTGGACGATTAATTCTTGACGATGGTGCAGTGAAAGCCATTAAAGAAAATCATCGGAGCTTATTGCCTGTTGGTGTGAAAGCAGTTGAAGGACATTTCGAACGTGGTGATGTGGTTGAATGTGTCGATCAACAAGGTGGACGTGTTGCCGTTGGTCGTGTCAACTTTAGTTCTCGTTCGGCGGATATTGTGAAAGGTCTGCCTTCTGATAAAGTTCATCAGGTATTGGGTGAAGCGCGTTCATTAGAAATGATCCACCGCAATCATATGGCGATTTACTAATTTTATTGATTAAGAAGATTGATTTGTTTTGATTAAAAAAGCTCGCTTAGGCGAGCTTTTTTAATGGTTGAATGATAGGGAGAATCTGATCTTTACCGACCATATAAGTATAGTCAGCCAGACTAAACATCTCTAAATCTTCGTGTGAGTTGCCATAAGCATAAATAGCCTCATATTGATCAAGATGATAATGTTCTAAGACACGAATTTTCTTCTGTTCGCGACTACAGTCAGGTGTTGAAAATAAGCCTGTAAATACGCCATCTTTAACTTCAGCTTCGGTACAGATTAAATTTACACCAAGTAGCTCTGCGATGTCCTTTAAATATAAATCAACAGATGCGGAGACAATCACGACATCATCGTTATTATGTTTATGTTTTAACAGTTGCCGATAGATTTGTTGATCTAAGCTATTACGAAGTTGATGCGAATATTCTAGTGCTAAATCAAGTAATTGTTGCGTTGGCATATCTGCGAACATGGCTTTAAACAAACGAGGGCGCATCGAATCAGCAGGATATATATTCAAGAAATACGCTTGAATCCAAGGCAAAATTTTGATGCCTTGTTTCACAATATGTCTTTTCTTTAAAGCGTAAAAAATGAAACCCGTGAAGCTATCTTTGCAACACAAAGTCCCATCAAAATCAAACAAGGCTAAGTTTTTATTCTTTGCGCTTTCTGCATACATGTTTGATATCTTCCATTTACACGAGTTGCAAACCAATTGGTATTATAATCACGACTTAGCTTTGGTCCTGAAATCACAACTTCAGGCATGATCGCATAAAAATCCTTTTTCTTAGTGTCCTTTAGATATAACTCTTTAACTGCTTTATAGGTCGCTGTTTCTTCAAATTCATCGTCTTTTTCATGTTTTAAATCTGAGCGAATTTGCTTTGGTGTAATTAAAACATTATGCGCTGCGAAAAGATTGATCAGTTCACGCTCAGATGAACTTTTTTCTGGTCTTGGATTGCCATTCTTCCCATACAGTAATAAATCGCCATCTAATGTCAGTTCGGTTTTAGTGAGTGAATTAATCTTGCTTTGGAAGGCTGCATTACGACTTGAATAACGTCCTGAGTTATAGTCCGCAAAACGATATAATGGCTTATCATAATCAGCTGGGTACATCATTAAGCGATGGATACCATAATATAATCCGCCATAGCGGGTATACATATCTGTCCGAAGCTCAGCAATACTCCCACTTTGACGTTTATGTTCTTTGGCATAGCTGATATGAACTTGCATTGAACCTAAAGTTGTAATCGGATTGAGTTTTTCACCGATATCTTGACCGACAAGCTTGGCAGCACCTGTCAGCGCACTCACGTGATAATGTTTTGCCATATAGGCAAAAATTTCACGATAAAGCTCATCTAGCTCTTTTTCAGTCTTTACCTTTGCCATTTGTTTCAAATAGTTATTTTCTGGCGTAGGTTGGTTTTTTAAAACATCTTGGAAATAGTTGGCAACAGTGCCACCAATATTCTCTCCAAGTTTATCTTTAAATTTCTCATCAAAGCGATCTTGAACTTCTTTTACCGCCTTTTGACCCAGACCGGGTACGGTAGGGTTGGCTACGAAATTCGATTCCTGATCGACGACAGCGACAATGGTGCAGACATTTTCTTTATTTTGTGGAATACCCAATTGTTCGGTGATATCGAAAATATCCTTCGCCCATAAATCACGCTCACTGACGCGAGTGGGGATCACTTTTGTGATTTGTTCAATATTTAAGTGCTTTTCTTCATCATCCCACCAAGAACCATTGCCACATCCAGTCAACAAGAGACTTGTCGATAAAAGCGCAATCGCGTGAACAATAGGTGAAGGGTGAAAACTTTTTTTCATAGCGTAAAACACGTTCATAAATGGGTGAGCCGAAAAGGCGGATGGAGTATACTATGGCAGTCAAAAAATGTATGAATATATATGTATATTGGTCCGTATCAACTGTCAAATAATTTAATTGTTGCTCCTATGGCAGGAGTTACTGATCGTCCGTTTAGAACCTTGTGCAAATACTTTGGTGCGGGGCATGCGGTCAGTGAAATGATGACGTCTGATCAGACTTTACGAATGAGTAAAAAGAGTTTGTATCGGGCCAACTTTGAGGGTGAGTTGGCACCCATTTCAGCACAAATTGCAGGATCTGAACCTGAAGAGCTTGCTCAAGCTGCACGGTATCAAGTATCAAATGGTGCTCAAATTGTTGATATCAATATGGGCTGTCCAGCAAAAAAAGTATGCAGTAAATTGGCAGGCTCTGCATTATTAAAAGATGAAGATTTAGTTGCACGAATTTTAGATGCTGTGGTCGCTGCCGTAGATGTGCCTGTCACTTTAAAGACCCGATTGGGTTATTTGAATGGTCAAGAAAATATCATCCGTGTGGCTAAGCGTGCTGAAGAAGCGGGAATTGCTGCATTGGCACTGCATGGTCGTACTCGTGAAGATATGTATTTAAATACAGCACGTTATAGCCTGATTAAAGAAGTGAAGTCTCTCATTGATATTCCTGTGATTGCCAATGGTGATATTGATAGCCCTGAAAAAGCCAAATATGTATTGGACTACACAGGTGCAGATGCAGTCATGATTGGTCGTGCAGCTCAAGGTCGACCTTGGATTTTTAGAGAAATTGCCCATTATTTGAAAACAGGTGAGCATTTAGACGCACCTTCAATTCAAGAGGTGAAAGATGTTCTTTTAGGACACCTTTCAGAACTTTATGAATTTTATGGTGAATACTCAGGTTGTCGAATCGCGCGTAAACATATTGCTTGGTATACGCGAGGACTCCATTCAAGTAATGAGTTTCGTCAATCGATGTACAAAGTTGAAAGTACTGTTGATCAAGCCAAAGTTGTAGAAAATTATTTCAACTTGCTACTGGATCAAGGCAGTAACATGAATGATGTTCAAGTTGAAAAGTTAAATTTATTAGAGGTTTAATTTTCTATAAAATCTTTATGAGAATTGATTTGTTTGAACGAAATTAAATTCCCATTTTGAATAAATGATGTGTATCTTTAATCAAAATGGGTAATTGCATTTAATTTGAAATTAATCGTACTGATTCATTTCTAAGACCAATTGATTCATCAAGTCTTGTGCTTCTATTTCACGAATCTGACACACATTTGAACCTGCCCAAAATGCGCCAAATTCAGTGTTTTTTGCCTTTATTGCCGCTGTATTCAGCTGTTTCCCTAAATCATAAGCATATGGATAGGGTGCTACATTGACCCGTTCAGGTAGATCAACCAGTCTCATCCAGTCATTTAAAATTCCACGCGCGGGTCGTCCACTAATGCTTGATGTTATTTGTGTAATTGGGTGGTCGAATAGGGCTTTACGATACGCTGCATTGGCACTTGATGATTTACATTGTACAAAAGCGGTTCCCATTTGAACTGCAGCAGCACCCAAACTTAAGAAATATTGAGCTTGAAAACCATTCATAATGCCACCAGCTGCGATAATAGGGCATTGACAATGTGATGTGAGCAAGCGAACTAAATCGGCAGTTTTAATGCTACTGTCAATATTCTGATTGAATATCCCACGATGTCCACCTGCCTCAATGCCTTGAGCAATAATAAAATCAATACCCGCAGCTTCAATCGCTAAAGCTTCAGCTAAGTTAGTTGCTGAAATCATCGTGATAATTCCAGCATTTTTTAAGGATTGAATTTGATGTGCTTTGGGAATACCAAAATGAAAGCTGACAGCTTTAGGTTGTGTTTCCAAAACTAAATTTAAAAAATCATCATGATCAGTAAAACTTGGATAGATACAGTCTAATTTTTGAGGCGGATTAGCATCATATTTTTTGAATAACGGTTTCAGGTGATCGATCCAAATCTGATTTTGTGTTTCGTTTGGAGTCACTGATTCATGACAAAAGAAATTGAGTTGAAAGGGTTGATCCGTTAATGTCTGTGTTTCTAAAATTTGCTGACGAGCAGACTCAACACTGGCAGCACCTAGACCAAGTGACCCAAGTCCTCCTTGATTAGAGACTTCCGCTGCTAAAGTCGGTGTGGAGACACCTGCCATAGGGGCTAAAAAAATAGGATGTTTGATACCAAGTATTTCTAAAACAGACATAAGGGCGCTCCTTGTTTTAGTCAATTTGCCTAAGCTTGGATGACTAAGCAAATTATTTTCATTATTTTATTCATAAATGGATCATCTATTTTTATTTTGAGTGATTCAGATCTTTCAACTAAAAACTTTTTATTGACCTTCATGAAATCTAAATTCAAAAAATAATACGACAGCATATGTCGTGTTATTGATGACCGACATCTAAGAAAAGCTTAAACCTTTTATAATAGTTTGGTTACTCCTTACAGAGATGTGCTTCATGTCAGATCGTATCCGTGAAAAACTTCAAATTTTAGCTGATGCTGCAAAGTATGATGTTTCGTGCTCATCGAGTGGTAGTAATCGTAAGAATAAAGATAAAGGTCTAGGCAATACAGGATCAGGCATCTGTCACAGTTACACTGAAGATGGTCGTTGTGTTTCGTTGCTTAAAATTCTTTTTTCAAATGTGTGTATTTTTGATTGCTCTTATTGTGTTTCTCGTCGTTCCAATGATATTCAGCGTGCTGCTTTTACGGTTCAAGAAGTGGTCGATTTAACGATTAACTTTTATCGACGTAATTATATAGAAGGGCTATTCCTAAGCTCAGGGATTTTTAAATCAGCCGATTTTACGATGGAGCGCATGCTTCAAGTGGTGAAAAAGCTACGTCTTGAAGAGAATTTTAATGGCTATATCCATTTAAAAACTATTCCAGGTGCTTCTCAGGAAATTATTCATGAAGCCGGTTTGTATGTAGACCGTATGAGTATTAATCTGGAAATGCCGACAGAAGTGGGGTTGGTTAAATTTGCGCCAGAAAAATCGCATGCAGAAGTTCAAAAAGATTTGGGCATTGTGCGAGATCGTTTGATTCAGTTTAAAGATGAACGAAAATTGATTAAATCTGTGCCTAAGTTTGTGCCTGCGGGGCAAACCACGCAAATGGTGGTTGGTGCAGACAACGAGACCGATCAGGATGTGATCCTGATGGCAGATCTTCACTATAAAGAGTTTAAGCTAAAGCGTGTCTATTACTCAGGTTATATTCCAATTAATACAGAGGAAAAAGCTTTGCCTGCTGTGGGTACAGCGCCCCCATTGTTGCGTGAAAATCGACTTTATCAATCAGATTGGCTTATGCGTTTTTATGGTTTTGAAGCCAATGAAATTGTCAATAATCAACATCCAAATTTGGATTTAGAGGTAGACCCTAAACTCAGTTGGGCTTTGAGAAATCCTGAGCAATTTCCAGTTGACATCAACAAAGCAGATTATCGAATGATCTTACGTGTACCGGGTATTGGTGTACGTTCTGCGAAGAAAATTGTGAGTGCGCGTCGTTTTGGTCAGATTCATATTGATCAATTAAAACGAATGGGCGTTGCATACAATCGAGCACAACATTTTATTCGTTGTGCAGATACACCTCAGTTCATTAAAGATTTAATGCCAAGTCAAATTCGTCATCAAATATTACAGGCTGGGCAATCTAAATACACGTCGCAACTTTCGCCGCAACTCGGCTTTGGCTTTTAACTTGAATTTAAGTGGGCTGGATTGGTGATGGCACGTTATGTTTTTGATGGAACGATGACCGGATTACTGAGTTGTGTATATCGGGCTTTTCAATTTAAAGAGTTTGAAGTTACTGTTTTTTCGAATGCGCATACTTCAGAGCAAGATTCGAGTTTAATTCAATCAGGTTTATTTGATGAATTTGTACATGTGGAATCGAATGAAGAGTATGCACAACGGGTGTGGCAAGGTTTAAAACAAAAAGTTTCTGAAAATGGTATACGCAATTTTTATTACTCATTTTTATCAGAACAACAAGTCGCATTTCAGCATTTATTTAACTTTAGTATCTATGTTTTTCAATCCTCTAAACCTGTAGATCGAGACTATGGTCATCGAGATGTTTTAGGTATTGCGCAGTGGGCGAAGCAAGTGGGGCGAGAAAAGCATCGCATGGAAGCCTTTGTTCGTTTTAAAAAATGTAAAGATGGATTATTCCTGAGTTTGGTTCGACCAGATTTTAATGTGCTCCCATTGATTGAACGGCATTTTAAAAGTCGCTATCAAGATCAGCAATGGTTAATTTATGATGAAGCTCGTCAGTTTGGGATTTATTATGATCTTAAAAAAGTACACCAAGTTCAGATGAATGCACATGCAATAGATACTCATTTAAAGATTGGGATGAGCCAAAGTTTTAGTATCGAACTGGATGATGAAGAGGTTTTATATGATCAGCTTTGGAAAGATTATTTTAGAAGCGTCAATATTGAAGCCCGTAAGAATGCCAAACTTCATATTCAATATGTGCCGAAGCGATATTGGCGTTATATGAATGAAAAAACTGTTTAATTTATTGATTTTTAATATATTCATGTTTATATTTTAATCTTTTAAGGGGGCTTGTATGATTAAAATTATTCTTGTATTAACGGCTTTATTCTCGGTGTCAACAACATTTGCTCATAGTGGCGGTACGGATAAAAATGGTTGCCATCTTGAATCAGCAACAGGGACGCGACATTGTCACTAAGTCATATTCAATCAACATAAAAAGCCTGTATGAAACAGGCTTTTTATGTTGAAATAGTGCGAAATCTTAACTTCTTACTGGATTAACAAGATGTTAATTTCTCAGGTTGTGTTTTTTCATTTGGAAAGAAAATAGGACGTAATTTAACGCCAACAGCATTACCTATAAATGCAAAAATCAACCATAGCCAACCGTGTAAGCTCCCTGATGCGATACCGCTAAAATAAGCACCGATATTACAACCATATGCTAAACGAGCGCCGTAACCAAGCATCAGCCCACCGATAATGGCTGCAATAATAGAGCGTTTAGGAATATTTAAGTTGGGTGCGAACTTTCCAGCTAAGCTCGCTGCAAGAAGTGCACCTAACATGATTCCAAAGTTCATCATCGAAGTAATATCGAACCATAAAGATTCTGCTAGGGCTTTGGCATTACTTGGTTTTGCCAATAATCCCAAGCAGCAACATCGACACCGACCAAACTTACGGCTTTAGCCCCCCAAACAGCCAGTGCAGAAGTCACACCCCATGGTCGACCTGCTAAAGCTAAAGTCGCAAAGTTAAGTAGAGTCAAAATAATTCCACCCCAAATCAAAGGCCAAGGACCACGAATGAAACGTTTCCAACCTTGTTCTGAAGCTTGAGTTTCTATTTCAAGACTACCGTGACGTTTCTTTTCCATCACAACAGTGATCAATGCGATGACCGCAAATAAAACAAAATTCACAATCAAGGCAGGCACTACACCGAGTTGCTCAACAACAGATATCGGTGCTAAATGCGGGAGATCAAACCACCAATCTAAATGTGATGTTGCGATCACCGATCCGAGACAGAAGAAGATGAGCGTCACGATCATACGTGAACTACCACCACCCACTGTATAAAGCGTACCCGATGCGCAACCACCGCCCAGTTGCATACCGATCCCAAAGATAAAAGCACCAATGGCCACAGACATAGAAACTGGGTTTACATTACCTTTAACGGGATTGCCAAATAATTCTCCTGCACCCAATGCAGGAAAGAATAAAAGTACAGCTAAACCTAACATGATCATTTGAGCACGTAAGCCACGTCCACGACGTTCTTTTATAAAGACACGCCAACTTGATGTAAAACCAAAGGATGCATGGTACAAGGTCATACCCAGCGCGCCACCGATCAAGAAAAGTAAAGCTTGATTTAAGCCCACGAACTGATAAGCACCAATGGTCCCTGCGATAATCAAAAGTGTAGCAACCCAAATCGATGATTGAGATCGATTTGAACTAGAAGTCATAATGGACATAAAAGGAGAAGTGAAATTAAAAAAGTAATTTTAACGCAAATTCGAATTTTAGGGTCTTTGAATCGCATAGAATTTCAGAAGGATAATACAGGCTATGTGAACTATATCTATTTATATTTTATAACGATTAAACAATATTTTTTTTATTGTTATGAGTAGTTGTCGTTATATTCATATTGCTAAAAATTAAAAAAATAATCATAGATTGTAAGCTGTGAGACGCTTGGCTTAAAACTCTGTCATAGCTAAAAAGACTTATAATAAAAATTAGATCTAGATTTTTCGGAATATGTATATATTATTTTTAGTGATTTAGGGAAAAATACATATCAAAATAGGACATTCTTATTAGACTAAAGGTTTAGTCATTTGATTTTTATTGCCAATTTTTTTTATTTAGAATTGCCAACCTAAGTTTTACTTATACTTTAAACATATTTGATGATGACACTGTTGTTATAAGTCGAAAGTTTAATTCTTATTATTTGATTTCATAAAAGGTTCTTCTATGGATATTCAAGTTGATGAGCAATCTCAACCACCCAAGAAGCAAAAATTTTACCAAATTCTTTATGTGCAAGTTATTTTTGCCATCATAGCGGGTGTATTGCTGGGTCACTTTATGCCAGAGTTTGGCGAGAGTCTAAAACCTCTAGGTGATGCTTTTATTAAGATCGTGAAAATGATCATTGCACCTGTGATTTTCTTAACAGTGGCTACTGGTATTGCTGGCATGACCAACATGGGGGCTGTAGGTCGTGTGACGGCAAGGGCGATGATTTACTTCTTGTTCTTCTCATCACTTGCGTTGGTTGTCGGTATGATCGTCGCTAACATTATTCAACCAGGTAAAGGTCTGAACATTGATCCTGCACTGCTTGAAGGTGATAAAGTCGCGACTTATGTTGAAAAAGCACATGATGCGTCAATTGTCGATTTCCTGTTGAATATCATTCCAAAGACTTTAATTAGTCCATTTGTCAGTGGTGATATTCTTCAAGTCTTGTTTGTTGCAGTGCTTTTTGGTTTGGCTGTTGCTGCAGTGGGCGAGAAAGGGAAACCGATTACCGACTTTATGAACAGTTTAACTGCTCCAGTATTCCATCTTGTCGGTATGCTCATGAAACTTGCACCAATTGGTGCGTTCGGTGCAATGGCATATACAATCGGTGCATTTGGTATCTCAAGTATTGGTAACTTATTACTTTTAATTGCGACTTTCTATATTACCTCTTTGCTCTTTATCTTGGTGATTTTAGGTGCAGTAGCACGTTATAACGGATTCTCAATTTTAGATTTGATTCGTTATATCAAAGATGAATTATGGTTAGTATTGGGTACAAGTTCTTCAGAAGCTGCATTGCCATCTTTGATGGATAAGATGGAAAAAGCGGGTTGTGAAAAATCTGTGGTCGGTTTAGTGATTCCGACAGGTTACTCGTTCAACTTAGATGGTACAAACATCTATATGACGATGGCTGCTTTATTCATCGCACAAGCGTGTAATATTGATTTGACGATTTGGCAACAAATCACCATTTTATTGGTTGCCATGATTAGCTCGAAAGGTGCTGCAGGTGTGACAGGGGCAGGCTTTATTACTTTGGCTGCAACACTATCCGTTATTCCAGCTCTTCCTGTTGCTGGTATGGCATTGATTCTCGGTATTGACCGTTTTATGTCTGAATGCCGTGCACTGACCAACTTAGTGGGTAATGCTTGTGCGGCGATTGTTGTTGCACGTTGGGATGGGGCATTAGACAAAGAACAGCTTGATGCTGCTTTGAAAAAACCTGAATCAGTTTAATTGGTTTAGTCTTTTATCGATCAAATCAAATTGCTAAAAAAAGAGCCTTCATTGAGGCTCTTTTTTTTAATTTAGATTCATTGAATTCACATTGGACTGATATCAAATAGTGAACCAATCCATGTAGAGCAGAGCATAGCGATGATTCCCCAGAGCGTGACCCTTAAACTGCCTTTGAGTATGGAGGTTCCTGCAAAATAACTAGATATTGCACCAAGCAGCATCAGCGATAAAATGCAGACAATCATAATCACCATTTGGATATTTTGTTCCGAGCTCAGCCATATGGAAATAAGCGGGAAGAATGCACCCAATGAGAATGATAAAGCTGAAGAAAAAGCGGCTTGGAGTGGTTTTGCCGAAGTAATATCGTTAATGCCAATCTCATCTCTTGCATGAGCATCCAAAGCATTATGCTTAGAAAGTTGAACGGCAACCTGATGTGCAAGCTCAGGAGTAAGTCCTCTGTTGATATAAATATGAGTCAGTTCTTTAAGTTCTAGTTCTGCATTGTGCTTCAGTTCATGAGCTTCGAATTTCAAATCAGCTTCTTCGATATCTGATTGTGATTGAACAGAAATATATTCGCCTGCAGCCATTGAAATCGCGCCTGAGATTAATCCAGCAACACAAGTAATTAAGAGGGTGTTGGATGAAGCTCCACTGGCTGCCATCCCTAAAACAAGGCTAGTGACCGAAATAATGCCATCGTTCGCACCCAATACTGATGCTCTTAACCAGCCAGCACGATGCATATAATGTTGTTCGGCATGATGAGAATGTGACATAGGTAAATATTATTGGAGGGAATTGAACATAACATATTCAATTTATAGCTCATTTAGCAATCTATAATGCAAACTTTAATGAAAAAAATAGCCTCTAATTTAGAGGCTATTTTTAACTCAAAATACCATGAAATATTAGTTTTGAGCTTTTTCTTTTACATTGGCAGCACCTTGTTCAACTGCAGCAGCAGCTTCAGCGGTTGCATTTTTAGTTGCATCTACAGTTGTATCAGCAGCATTTGCAGTAGCAGTAGCCGCATGATCGGCAGCATTTGCAGTTGCATCAGCTGCATTATCTACAGCAGTTGCAGTTGCGTTTGCAGCGTTCGCTGTTGCATCTTGAATATCAGCGCCAGCTTGATTTGCTGCATTTTCTAAATGTTCACCCGTTGTTGCGCCTGTTTCTGGGGCTTTCTCTTTATTACAACCAACCAAAGCAACAGTAGCAGCAAGACCTAAAGCAACAAGTAATTTATTCATTTTTTGTACCTTTATATCAGTATTATTTTGATCCAAAATTTTGGATGAAGTTAATATATACAAATTTTATAGGAAGTATGATTAAAAATTGTAAATGAATGAATACGTTAAATTAAAAAACCGATACATCTACAAAGATGTATCGGTCTAATGATTTACTCAAAAATCTTAAGATTACTGCCCAGAACGGATCATATAATCAAAAGCAGACAGAGACGCTTTTGCACCTTCACCCGTTGCAATGATAATTTGCTTGTAAGGAACAGTGGTACAGTCACCCGCAGCAAACACACCCTTCACATTGGTTTCGTTGCGCTCGTTAATGATGATCTCACCACGATTGCTTAACTCAACCTTCGAGTCTTTTAAGAAATCCGTGTTTGGCAACAAACCAATTTGAACGAAGATCCCGGCAAGCTCTACAGTGTGTTCAACATCTGTGGTACGGTCTTTGTATTTCAATGCTGTCACTTGTTTGCCATCACCGACCACTTCTGTTGATAAGGCATTTTTGATCACAGTAGTGTTTGGTAAGCTGTTTAACTTGTCTTGAAGCACTTGATCCGCACGTAGCTTGGTATCAAACTCAACCAAGGTCACATGCTCCACAATACCTGCAAGGTCAATTGCCGCTTCTACACCAGAGTTGCCCCCACCAATCACCGCAACACGTTTACCTTTGAACAATGGACCATCACAGTGTGGGCAGTACGCTACACCACGAGTACGGTATTCAGCTTCACCCGGTACATTCATCTCTCTCCAACGCGCACCTGTAGACAGGATCACGGTTTTCGATTCAAGTTTTGCACCATTTTCTAAAGTCACTTCAACATTGCCGTACGTGGTTTGATCTGCACCCACAATCGATTTCACTCGTTGTAAGTTCATAATGTCCACACCGTACTCACGGACGTGTGCTTCCATTTCAGCAGCAAACTTCGGACCTTGGGTTTTTTGAACTGACGTGAAGTTCTCAATGTCCATGGTATCCATGACCTGACCGCCCATGCGCTCAGCCACGATCCCAGTACGAATACCTTTACGCGCCGCATAGATGGCTGCGGTATTGCCCGCAGGACCACCACCAATGACGAGTACATCGAAGGCGTCTTTGGCATTTAACTTCTCAGCATCTTTGGTAGCAGAGTTCGTATCTAACTTGGCAATGATTTCTTCCAAAGTCATACGCCCTTGACCGATGTGTGCGCCATCTTGGAACAACATTGGAACGGCCATGATTTTGCGTTCTTCGACTTCGTCTTGGAAGAAAGCACCATCAATCATGGTTGCTGTTGTACCTGGGTTATTGATCGCGATTAAGTTCAAGGCTTGAACCACGTCAGGACAGTTATGGCAGCTGAGTGATACAAACACATCAAAGTTTGATTTAATGCCTAAGTCTTTAATTTGAGCCAACACTTCATCAGAAACTTTTGGGGCATAACCAGACACTTGTAGCAATGCCAAGATCAAAGAGGTGAATTCATGACCCATTGGAAGACCTGCAAAGAATACACGTGGCTCTTCACCTGCTTTTGCAATCCCAAAACTTGGTGCACGGCTGTTTTTACCGTCGAAACGTGCAGTGACTTGATCAGACAATGCTGCGACCTCTTCAACCAGTTCTTTAATTTGGTTGGATTTATCTGTGCCATTTAAGGTTGCCACGATTTCAATTGGGCTTTCAAGGCGTTCAAGAAGTGTTTTGAGTTGTGCTGAAGTATTTTGATCTAACATTGCTAACGTCTCCAAAGGAGTAAATGTTTATTTGATAAATGAATCATAGCCAAATCTTATAAA